>NZ_NHPG01000005.1:0-9798 GCF_002252965.1 Halorubrum sp. Ea1 | reverse complement strand
GAGCGCGACCTCGCCGGGCACGACCCCGCGTTCCGGGTGCGAATCGAGGAGGTCGCGCCCGGCGAGGTCGCGCTCGACGCCGACGGCTACGCGGTCCGCGCGTTCGAGACGGAGCACCGGACCGTCTCGCAGGGGTACGTCCTCGACGAGGACGACCGGCCCGGTCGGTTCGACCGCCCGAGGGCGGAGGAACTCGGCGTTCCCGTCGGCCCGAAGTTCGGCCGGCTCCACGACGGCGAGCCCGTCGAGGCCGAGGACGGGACGGTCGTCGAGCCGGATCAGGTCGTCGGCCCGCCGCGGCCCGGTCGGACGCTCGTCTACACCGCCGACACGCGCCCGCGAGAGCGGACGGTCGAGGCCGCCGCCGGCGCCGACCTCCTCGTCCACGACGCGACCTTCGGCGACGACATGGCCGACCGCGCCCGCGACACGGCCCACTCGACCGGCCGCGAGGCCGGGGAGATCGCCGAGCGCGCGGACGCGAAGCGACTGGCGCTCGTCCACATCTCCTCGCGGTACGCGGCCGACGCCTCGCCGATCCGCCGGGAGGCGCGGGAGGCGTTCGACGGCGACGTGCTCCTCCCGGACGACGGCGACCTCGTCGAGGTGCCGTTCCCCGACGCGGAGGAGTAGGGTCGGTCGAATCGTGGCCCGGATCGACCCCCCCTTCCGGGAAAGCTTGATGAGTCGCGCCGCCGACCCCTCGCGTATGTCAGACGACTGCATCTTCTGTTCGATCGTCGCCGGCGACATCCCGGCGCGGACCGTCCACGAGACCGACGACGTGCTTGCGTTCCTCGACGCCAACCCGCTCGCACGCGGGCACACGCTCGTGATCCCGAAGTCGCACGCGCAGCACGTCGGCGACCTCGACGACGACCTCGCGAGCGAACTGTTCGCGACGGTGACCGAGCTCACCCCGCGGGTGCAGGCCGCGGTCGACGCCGACGGCGCCAACGTCGGGATCAACGACGGCGAGGCGGCCGGGCAGGAGGTCCCCCACGTCCACGTCCACGTCATCCCGCGGTTCGAGGGCGACGGCGGCGCGCCCCTCCACGCGGTGGGCGGGACGCGACCCGACCTCTCCGACGACGAACTGGACGCGGTGGCCGAAGCGATCGCCGGGTGAGGGCGGCCCTCGTCGACGGCCGAGTACCGCGCCCCTGATAAACGGCGGCCCTCGTCGACGGCCGAGTACCGCGCCCCTGATAAACGGCGGCCCTCGTCGACGGCCGGCGTACGACAGAGTTAACAGCGAAACTCCGAGTAGCCGACCGCATGCAGGCGACGACGCTCGCGCTCGTCGGAGCGACCGGCGGCGCGGGGACGACACGGACCGCCGTCGAACTGGCCGCGCTGGGCGCGAGGGACGGCCGCGACGTGGCCGTGGTCGACGCGGCGTTCACGACGCAGGGGCTCTCCGAGTACGTCTCGGGGCGGATAGACCCGGACGTGACGGCGCTCGTCACCGACGAGACCGGCGCGTCGCTGTCGGCGGCGGCGTACGCGACCGACACCGGGTCGAGCGATCGTGACGGGGAACCCGATCTCTCGGGACGCGCCGATCTGCTCCCGGCCCGCGCGCCGTTCGAGCGCGCCGCCCGCGCGAAGACGGCCGAGGCCGCGCGGAAGCTGGAGCGACGGATCGACGAGGCGGCGACCGCGTACGACGCCGTGGTCGTCGACGCCGCCCCCGTGGGGTCGAACGAGGCAGTCGCGGCGGTCACGGCCGCCGACCGCGTCGAGGCGGTGACCCCGGCGACGGCGCACGGCCGCGACGCGCTCCAGCGGCTCCGCGGCCGCGTGGCCGACGTCGGCGGGAGCGTCGACGGGACGGTCGCGGTGGCTCGCGCGGAAGGGCCGGCCGAGAGCGACGTCGGGGAGAACGCCGACACCCGGCTTCCGGCCGTCGACCCCGCGGTCGAGAGCGCCCCCGCGGCGGCGACCGGGACCGGCGACTACGTCGCGGCGCTGGCCGAGACGTACGAGCGCGCCTTCGACGCGGCGCTCGGGATCGAGTTCGAGGAGCCGGGGCTGGTCGATCGGATTCGGTCCTGAGGCGGTCGGAAGGACGGTGAGGAGCGGAATCGAAGGCGGTCGAGACGGTCAGCGCAGGCCGTCCGGCGATCCCAACGCGCCGCCGAGAGCGTCGCCGTCGCCGCGGAGGCCGTCGCCGAGCGGCGCGGAGCCCGCGACGTGCGCGTCGACGGCCTCGGCGACCGCGGGGACCGGGTCGTGGGTCTCGACGTACGTCGCCAGCGCGAAGTCGGCCTCGTCGCCGCCGGCGAGCGCGACCGCTTCGCTCCGGGCGGTCCGTCCGTCGAGCCAGTCGCGGACGACGCTCCGGCGGCTCGGCGCGAGCGGGCAGACGCCCTCGACGCCGCAGCGGTGGAGCGCCTTCGCGCCCGTCATCGGCGTCACCCCGGCCTCGCGGGCGGCGTCGCCGACGCTCCGCCCGGCCGTGTACGCGTCCACCAGCGTCGCGGTCGCGGCCGGGGTACACGGGAGGTCGTCCGCGTGCGCCGCGAGCCGGTCGACGAGCGGCGTCTCCGTGTCGTCGGCGACGGCGACACCGCGGTCGCGCTGGCTCGCGGTCACCTCTACCCCGTCCGCGATCTCCGACAGCGTCATGCGAACCGATGGCTCGGTCAGCGGGTTAAAACCACCGTACTGCGGCGGTGCGAGACCGCCGATCACCGACCGGTAACCGGTCGGTTCGAACGCGTCGATCCGGCCGATCACCCCCGAATTCGCCCGGGTTTAAGTAAGGCATCGGGCCCGAGTTCGACGTGTGATGAGTCAGGCACGCTCGACCCGCGTCCGTTCGCACCGCACCGAGACCGCCGACCGCGCCGCCGAGACGACCGCCGACGGAGAGGCGACCGCCGATCGCGAGGCGACCGCCGACAGCGAGACGACCGCTGCGGCGGGGGAGAGAGAGGCCGAAGGGACGCCGGCGACCGGACCGACCGCCGTCGACGAGTGTCCCGAGTGCGGCGGTCGGACCCGCGTCGACTCCGCCGAACGCGTCTGTACGGAGTGCGGACTCGTCGTCGAGGCCGATCGGATCGACCACGGCCCGGAGTGGCGGTCGTTCGACGACGACGACGCGAACCCCAAGCGCACCGGCGCGCCGCTGACGCGCTCGCGGCACGACCGCGGACTCTCGACGGAGATCGGTCGCTCGACACGCGTGAAGGGGCGCAAGCGCCGGCGGCTCGCCCGGATGCGGACCCAGCACAACCGGGCGCAGATCTCGACGAAGCGCGACCGCAACAAGGTGTACGCGTACACCGAGATCCGTCGGCTGACAGGCGTCTTGGAGCTCCCCGACAGCGTCCGCGACGCGGCCTGCGCGCTGTTCGACTCGGCGCAGGACGAGAGCCTGCTGCGGGGGCGGTCGCTGGAGGGCTTTTCCGCCGCCTGCGTCTACGTCGCCTGCCGAACCGCCGACGTGGCCCGCACGGTGGGCGAGGTGTGCGCCGAGGCGAAGGCGACCGAGGACGAGCACCAGGCCGCCTTCGACGCGATGAACCGAGAGCTCGGGCTCCCGATCGGCCCGACCGGACCCGCGGAGTACCTCCCGCGGTTCGCGAGCGACCTCGGCTGCGCGGCCGACGTGGAGCGGCGGGCGGGCGAGCTCGCGGAGCGCGCCGTGGAAGAGGGGATCGCGAACGGCCGCAACCCGGTCGGCGTCGCCGCCGCCTGCCTGTACACCGCGGCCCGCGAGCTGGGCGCCGACTGCACGCAGCGGGAGGCGGCCGACGTCGCCGACGTGACGCCCGTGACGGTCCGGCGGACGTACGTGGACCTGACCGGGGAGTGAGCCGCGCGCGACCGGGGCGCCGCGGGCGGAGCCGTCAGCCGATCAGGAGCCAGCCGAGGACGACGGCGGTCCCGCCGACGACGGAGCTGACGGCCGCGTGAGTGCGGAGTCGGTCGCGGAGGCGGTGTCCGTCGGCCGCGGCGTCCGCGGGGCAGGTCTCGCTTCCGGCCGTGCACTCGGGCAGCAGATCGACGGCGACGTGGAGGAACACGCCGGCCCCGACGCCGAACAGCAGACCGCGGACGGTGCTGGACGGGGTGACGCCGACCGCGGCGACCGGGAGGGCGATGAGGCCGACGGCGGCCGCCGGGAGCGCGAGCACGGCGACCGACCGGTCCCGCCCGGCGAGGCGGCGCGCCGCGGCGTACCCGGCCGGCGCCTTGTGCGAGACGAGCGCGATACCGAGCAGCGACGTGAGCGACGGCATCGCGCCGTAAATGG
Organism: Halorubrum sp. Ea1; assembly: GCF_002252965.1. Lineage (NCBI taxonomy): Archaea > Methanobacteriati > Methanobacteriota > Halobacteria > Halobacteriales > Haloferacaceae > Halorubrum > Halorubrum sp. Ea1. The sequence continues at coordinate 5,531 of NZ_NHPG01000005.1, read as the reverse complement.
CGCCGATGATCGCGCCGGCCGCGAGCGCGTGGACCGTCAGCTCCGCGGCCGTGTGGTCGACCGGGAGATCGAGGTGCGTGAACCGGTGTCCGAGCGAGTGACCGGCGTACCCCGCCAGGAAGCCGACGGCGATGCCGAGGCTACCGAAGCGCCCGTGTTGGGCGAGCGCTTGCGGGATCAGAAACAACGCCGTGCTCGTCACCATCGCGCCGCTCGCCAGCCCGTACCCCCAGACCGGTTCGAGCGGGTGATCGGCCGCCGCCGCCCGGGCGCCCAGCGGCGCGCCGAGCGCCATCGCACCGAACGCCACCCACGAGATCGCGGGCAGCTTCCACGTGACGTCGGTCGCGAGCGCGAGCGCCGAGAGAGCGACGAGCGCGAGCACGCCGGCGCCGCCGATCGCCCGCTCGCGGGTCGACAGCGGGACCCGATCGCCGTTCGCCCGGTCGGCGATGTCTTCGAAAGACACCATTGTTCATTAATAACTATATTGTATTAATTGATAATTGTTCCGCCGAGGACGCGATTCGCGGAGCGCTATCGGGGCGTCGAATCCGGGACGAACGGGCCGAGAGAGCCGCAGTCCGTGACGCCCCGTCGGGCGGGCGCGCGGCGTCAGCGGGGACGCCGCGAGCCGAGGCGCGCGGAGCGGCCGACGGTACGAGAGGAACGCGGTACGGCCGGCGGCGCGGTAGGCGCGTGGTGCACGCGGTGCGCTCTGGCGAGCGCAGCAAAAATGTGAGGTCACAGAGGCCATTACCTGATATTTCTGTCATACCACTTATCATCCTATCTGCTGATATACGGATGTCGACCGGGAATATCGGTCGACGCGATCCCCGGAACGGGGAACGCTGTCAGAGGCACGGCGCGTGACTCGGTGAGGACAGCGAGTCACGCAGGTCGCCGCTCGGAGGACGTCGGTGGGAGACCGGGCCGAGTGTGAGGCCGAGCAGACGACCTCGTCCGGTCGCGTGAGACGGAGAGCTGAACGGCCGTCGAGTCCCGCACACGCGTACATATTCGGTATCGCCCGCGGGAAGCGGATTATTCCGTGAAACGTGACATACTGATTCGGTGAAATTATTCGGCATGAATTCGGACGTGTCAGTTACTCGGTTCGACGCGGCGAGTGCACCATCCGCGCTCGACGCGATGTTCGATGCGGTCTCGGCGTTCAAAAACACGGAAGGCGACGAGCTCCGACGCCTCGATAGGTACGTCAGCCCCGATGGCATAAACCTCCTCTTCGGCGGGCCGGGCGGTTCAGCGACGCGTCTCGAAGAGGGAACGCTGTCGTTCCGGTACGACGACGTGTTCGTGACGATGACGCACGACGAGCTGATCGAGGTCATCGACGCCGACGCGTTCCGCTCACGGCCATTGCATTACGGACTCTCAGCGGACGCACGCGCACGGGAGTCGACCGAAGCGGCTCTCGAAGTGGCGGCAACGGCACTCGCCGAGGCTGAAGAACACGTCTGGACCGCCGCTACCAACGCGTCGGACAGTGAACTCGTTGACCCGCTCTGGGCAGTGGTGGAGCGGCTCTGGGCCATTCAGACATTGATCGATGACCTGACCGCTCGGCCGTGTTCGACTGAACCGCTGGCAACACGGGTCGATGACGAGCGGTGACGAGGTGACCGAGGACGCGCTGTTCAACCTCGGCGTCGACCTCAACCGGGAAGAGACAGTAGGCGGCGCTGTTGATCGGACACTGACCGCGATCCGTGCCACACTGGGAGACGCAGCGATTACCGTGTGGCGAAACCACAACGAGCGCGACAGCAGCGTTGAGAACGCCCAACCGCCGGAACAGCCGTCCCAACCGGCGTTTAGTTCCGAACGTCATATCGGTCGGCCGGGCCGAACACCCCCACCGGACGCAGCTCTTATCAAGCGATGTTTCACGACTGATGCGCCGGCTCGAACCGACGGGGTGGCCGGACCAATCGCACCGGATGACAGCCGCTGGCTGCCGCGTGAGGAACTGTTCGTTCCGATCGGTTCCGAGCGTGTGCTGTCGGTTGGATGGGGTCACCGCGACGCTGCGACCGCGTTGGACGGGGCCGCCGTCCGCGATGTCCTAGAGCGAGCAGCGGAGTTACTGGCCGCGGCACTCGACCGCATTGGCTCCCAGACACGTGAGCCGACAGGCGAGAGCGCCTCTGAGATTCGCCTCGGGGCGTTTCAACAAGCGATTGAGGACGCCGCCGATGGCGTCGCCATTCTTGACGACGAGTCGTACGTCTATATCGACCAGACGCACGTCGACATGTACGGATTCGACAGCAAACAGGAGTTGCTCGGTCGAAGTTGGCGAGAGCTATACGCTGCGGATGAAGCGGCACGGATCGAGAAGGAAGCTTTCGACGCGCTCGAACGCGATGGTCACTGGCAGGGGCGAGTAACGGGAAGTCGGCCAGATGGAACGACGTTCCCGGCGGAGCTGTCCCTGACGATGGTCACCCCATCCCGAATGGTCTGTACGGTGCGTGACGTGAGCGATCGTGAAGCACGGGAACACGAACTCGCATTAAAAGAGCGGGCGCTGGACGAAGCAGGGACCAGCATCCAGATTACGGACCCGACCCAACCGGGGAACCCGTTGGTGTACGTCAACGAGGAGTTTGTACAGCTAACCGGATACGAGCGGTCAGAGGCTCTCGGCCGAAACCCGAGATTCCTCCAGGGCCCCGGATCAGATTCGGAGACGACAAAGCGCATCCGTACGGCGATCGAAACCGAGCGACCGATAACGACTAAGCTGAGAAACTACACCGCGGAGGGTGAACCGTACTGGGCGAAGCTCTCCGTGACGCCGGTTCGAGACGCAAACGGAATCGTGACAAACTACATCGGGGTTCAACACGATATTACCGAGCAACGACGGCGGATCAGAGAGCTCAGAGACCAGACTGAGCGGCTGGAACTCGTCCTCAGCGGGACGGAGACGGGCATCGGTGAGTGGGACTTCAGTACCAACACAGTCACGTTGGACGCCACTTTACGAGAGACGGTCGGAGCGAGCCCGACGACGATAGACGAATGGCAAGCAGTAGTTTATCCGGAGGACCGCGAACGTGCCGCTGACGCCCTGCGGCGCCCGATCGAGACCGGTGACCCGGCTGCTGAGACGATACGAATCGGGACGGATGACAGCGAAGTCACGTGGATAGATATACACACCGTTGTGAGTGATGCGGGTGATGGCTCTGCCAGTGTGCTGGCGATGGGGCGGGACGCGACGAAGCGCTCCGAGCGTGTGAAATGGGCGTCGAAACTGTTTGATCAGGGCCCGCTGCTGTTCGTTCAAACTCGGGCCGTTGGCGGCGAAGCAGTCATTGAGGCCTGTGACCGGTCGTTTTCCGACGCGCTGGGGTGCGAGCGCGAAGCGGTGGTTGGACAGCCGCTCAGTGAGTTTTATGACGATAGCTCGACTGATTCACTCCAGTCAGACGGCTACGAACGCGCGCTTAGCGGTGATCTCACCGTCGCAGAACGCACGCTCGTGACGACGGACGGCGACACGGTCCCGTGTCTGTTACGGGCGATCCCACGCACCGTTGACGACGAAGTCGTCGGTACCGATGTGTTGTTTATTGATATCTCTGAACGCGAGAAGTACACTCGGCGACTGGAGGCTGTGTTTAACAGCCCACACCAGCTTACCGCGTTAGTCCGCCCCAATAAAACCGTGACTGACGTGAACGATACGCTGGTCGCACGCATCGGTGTTGATCGGTCGACAATTGTTGGTGAACCGATCGACAAATTCCCGTGGCTGAGCCTTGACCCGAACCACGGACTCACGGTTTCTGAGGCGGTCAACCGCGCGGGTGACGGTGAACTCGTCCAGACCGAAGGAGAACTACAGGGTCCAGATGGTCTCGCACGCATCGACGTGTCGTTCAAGCCAATTCGTAACGCCGCTGGTGAAATCACGCTGATCGCCGTTGAGGGGAAGGATATCACCGTGAAGACGCGACAGCGACAGCATTTACAGGTGTTCCAGCGGGTCGTCCGACACAACGTCCGCAACGATTTAAACAAGCTCGTGGGATGGACAACGATGCTCGCCGAGGAACCGGACGCTGACTGTCGTCAAGATCACCTCCGCCGACTGACGCGTATATTCGACGGATGGGAACGGCTTACGAACAAAATGCAGGTGATCGATCGCGCGATACGGGAGATACCACACGACGAGTCAACCGTTAACATCGCTGAGGTCACTGAAAAGGCCGCGACGGCGGTACGGGATGACCACTCGGACGCAACGATCGCCGTCTCTGTCGACGCGACCGACGGGACTGTCTCACGATGGCTTACACACCCGCTTACCGAGGTGATAAAGAACGCGGTGGCCGCAGGAGACAGAGAAGACCCGCACGTCAACGTATCGGTGAGACAGGCAGACGACGGCTGGCTCCAGATCGTCGTGACTGACGACGGGCCTGGCATGCCAGATATCGAGCGGGGGGTACTCGTCACCGGCGAAGAGACGCCGTTACAGCACGGTTCCGCGCTCGGGATCTGGCTGATTCGTATGTTAGTTTCGATGCTTGGCGGGGAGGTCGACGTCGACGTGACCGACACAGGTACCGAGGTCGTGCTTCGCGTTCCGACGGCGTCAGCAAACCGCAACCCGGCTTCGGTCGAACCCAGCCGGATGGCCTAAAGAGCGTACTGTACAAACCGCGAGGAGTATGGGGTGGTCGACGAACAAAGCGCGGCCTCACGACGAAGATCAGCGAGCCGAAATCCAGCGATCGAGGCCGGCTCGTGGCCCGGATTCGCCGGGTGCTATTCCGAGGTAGACTCGCCGCCACCTTCGTCGGCTGTCCCGGAGAGCTGTCGGTCCACCAACCGGACCGACGCTTCGCTATCCGAGCACGGCGCCGAGCCAACCACCTGCCATGTGGGAGCAACGTCCTGCTTCCCAGACACGCGCGCCTCGATCTGGCCGTCGCCGGTTCGTATCTCGATGACGTAATCGAGGTGCGCCGCCCCGAACCGGTCGGCGCCGTCGACGTCGGTTGTCGGCGGCAGGTGGACGAGTCCGCCGACGCCCTGATTGCGCCACTGGCCGACCAGCTCGTGGAGGAACCTGTCGAGCGTGCGGGCGTCGTGGTGCGCGAGCAGCTGCGTCATCGTCGCGATCGCGAAGGTCCCGGGTCGGTCGTCCGTCGCGAGCCGCATCGTCGCGCGCTCGGCGGCGACCCCGAGCGACGTGAGGTCGCCGCACCGGACCGACCCCGCGTCGCTCGTCGCGATGTCGACGCCGCCGTCGGCCTCCGCGCCGGGCGTCGAGTCGATGACGAGCGGGTCCATCGCCGAGAGTCGGCCGTAGACCTCGTGACGCGGGTACTTCGTCGTCAACACCGCGCCCGTTTCCGCCATCGCCTCGTACACGGCGTAGAACAGGTCGTCGTACAGCTGGGAGCTCGGCGCCGCGAAGCCGACGACGTCGTCGTACTGAACGGCGGTGTCGGCGATAAAGGCCGGCGTGACCGTCTCCGGAGAGG
>NZ_NHPG01000103.1:0-5368 GCF_002252965.1 Halorubrum sp. Ea1 | reverse complement strand
GAGGCGGGCGCAGGTGACGTAAGCACCGCAGGGACGAGCGAAGCGAGTGACGAGGAGCGCAGCGAACGTGCGCCCGCCTCACGGCTGGGGCTTTGGAGGTTTTCATCGTCAAGCCACGATCAACGATTTATAAGCAGGCGGCTGGGAATCCGAAAGCCGTCACCGCCGAGCCGTCACTCAATTATAAACACCATACAGCAACACCCTCATCCGATTCATATCGCCGTCACCCAGACCCGATACTCCTCGTCGAGCCCGTACACCTCGCGGAACGCGCGCTCCACGAACCCCGCCACGCGGTTGGCGTCCGAGCGCGCGGTGACGACCGCGTTCGTCCCCTCGGCTTCCTCCGGGCTGACGAGTTCGTCGATCCGGAACTCGGGGAACTCGCCGAGCAGGTCCTTCAGCCGCTCTAACTCGTCGTCGGTGCAGTCCAAGATCAGCTCCGTGCCGACGAGCTGGATCCACGGCGGCACCTCGCCGCCCTCGGTGACGTCGCTGTCGGGGTCGACGTCGACGGTCATCACGTCGCTCGACCGGGCGCGGTGCGCGGCCGCCGCGTCCGCGATCAGCTTCAGCCGCTCCGTCTCCGTCGCGGCGTCGAATCGTGTCATGTCGTCACGTCGACGCCGGCGGCTATTGAAAGGGCGCGCTTCTCCGAGAGGGACGGTTTAAAGGCCCGCTACCGCTCCGTCTCCGCGAGCACGTCCTCGGCGATCTCCAGGGTGCGCTCGGCCTCGCGCACCCGGTCGTCGACGGCGCCGGTCCGCACCAGCTCCAGCTCGGGGTCGTCCAGCGCGTCGCGAACCTCGGCGGCGCGGCGGAGCCGCTCGTACTCGTCGTCGCGCGCGAGATCGCGGACGGCGCGCAGCGTCGCGACCGTGTCGTCGTCGGCGACGCGCGAGACCAGCGGGATCAGCTCGTCGATCTCGTAGGCCAGCTCGTCGCCGGCGGCGGGCGGCCAGTCGAGCGTCAGGGGCTCGCCGTCGAGCCGCTCGATATAGGTGCGGTGGACCGCGACCGCCGTCCGGAGCGCGCCGGGGTCGTCGACGTAGTGCTCCAGCTTCGAGTTCGAGTAGTCCGCGTACTTCAATAGGGTCGGCAGCGGCTCCTCGCCCGCCTCGTACTCGGCGACGTAGTCGGCCAGGTCCGTCGGCGGCACGTCGACGTCGACGAACGGCGTCGCGTCCGCGCGATCGAGGAACGAGAATGCCTCGCGGGCCGACGCGGACTTATAGAACTCGTCGAACGACTCCCGGACCGCCTCGTTGTACGTCTCCACCGGCTCGCGGAGGCGGTCGACGTCGGCGTCGAGGTCGGCGTCCGCCATCGCCGCGACCTCGCGAAGCTCGTCGAGCCGGGCGGCGAGGCGCTTCTTCGCCTCACGGGCGTCCCTGCGGGCGATCCGATAGTCGTCGAGCGCCTCGTCGCGGTCGGCGAGCAGGTCGACGTACTCCCCGGCGGGTTCGAGCGCCTCGCGGGCCGCCTCGAAGTCGCGCTCCGAGAGCCGCTTCTTGTCGACCGCCTCGTCGGCGGCCGCGAACGCGTCGGCCGCGAGCGCGTCGTCGTCGATGTCGACCGCGTTCGCGAACTCGCCCTCGAACCGGACGTAGGCCTCGAAGTCGCCGCTGCCGACCGCGTCCTCCTCGTACTCGTCGAGCACGCGGTGGGCCCGGCGGTACGTGTCCGCCGCGGCCTCGACGCGCTCCCGGCCGAGGTCGGCGATCCGGCCCTCGATCCCCCGGAGCTCGTCGTAGCGCTCGCGGAGCCTCGCGGCCGCCTCGCCCGCCTCGGCGACCGGGTCGGGCTCCGCGTCGCGTCCCGCCGCGCCGCGGTCCGCCGCGCCGCCGGCCGCGTCGCCCATTCAGTACACCTCGTCCGGGTCGAAGACGCGCTCCCCGACGTGCTCGCCGTCGATCGTCCGGTGGAAACAGGACCGGTGCCCCGTGTGACACGCCCCGACGTTCTGGTCGACGAGGTACAGGAGCGTGTCGGCGTCGCAGTCGACGCGCACCTCGCGGACCTCCTGCGCGTGGCCGGAGGAGCCCCCCTTGTGCCACAGCTCGTCGCGCGACCGGGAGTAGTAGTGCGCCTCGCCCGTCTCGCGGGTGCGGTCGAGCGCTTCCGGCGAGACGTACGCGAGCATCAGCACCTCGCCCGAGTCGGCGTCCTGGGCGATCGCGGGGACGAGCCCGTCCTCGCCGAAGTCGACGTCGATCGGGTCGGCGGCGGCGTCGCTCGCGTCTGGACCCTCGCCCGCTTCCGGCTCCGCGTCGGCGTCGCTCATGTCTCGCTCGTAGCGCGGGGCTCGAATAGTCCTTTTGTCTGTTCTCGCTCGCTCCCGAGAGAGATCGCCCGCCGCTCCGGGGGCGCCGAGCGCCTGCGAGGCGCCGGCCGCTCCGAGGCCGACGACTCTACTCCCGGCGTAGTACGAGCGCGTCGCCGTCGGCGTACGCGTCGGGGCGCCGGTCGACGACCTCGAAGCCGAGCCCGTCGTACAGCGCGAGCGCTCCGTCGTTGTCGGGGTGCGCTTGGAGCGTCACGGGACCGTCGGCCCCTTCGATCGCGGCCGAGAGGAGGCCGCGTGCGCGCCCCTCGCGCCGGTGATCCCGGTCGACGACGAGTTCGGCGACGTGGACTCCGGGGCGGTTGGGGGCGTCGACCGGAAGCAGGTACCCGACCGGGCGGCCGTCCGCGACGCTCACGAGCGCCGAGCCGACCGCGAGGCCGTACTCCAAGAGGTCCGGGTTCGGCTGCCGGAGGAACGCCTGGAGCTCGCGGATCCGGTCGGCGTCTGGCGGGCGGGCGGCGCGGACGCGCGGGTCCGGGGTATCGGCGTCTTCGTCCGACGGGTCGGAGTCCGGCCCCTCGCCGTCGTTCGACGCCGGGTTCACAGCACCGTCACCCCGAGCCCGACCGCGACCGCCGCCCCGGACAGCGTCGCGAGGAAGTTCACGGTCTGGTTGCCGATCCGGTCGCCCTCGACCAGCGCGCCGAGGAGGCTGTCGACGGTCATGCCCGCGACCCCCGCTAAGACGACGACCCCGCCGCCGACGAGGTCGCCGAGAGGCATTCCGACCGCGGCGAGGCCGCCGACGAGGAGCGCGCCCGCGAGACCGGCGAACTCACCCTGCCAGGTGATCGCGCCGTCGGTGCCGGGGTCGACCCGCTTGAGGGTCGTGACGAGCCGCGGCCCGTCGAACAGCCCGCCGATCTCCGAGGAGAGCGTGTCGGCCATCGCCGTGGCGGTCGCCCCCGCGAAGGCGAGCGCGAACGGGGCCGGAGGGAGCGCGACGTGGGCGGTCGCGGCGTAGCCGACGAGCGCGACGAGCGCGACCGCGGAGTTCGCCAGCACGTTACCCGTGCCGCGGGCCCCCTCGTTCTCCTGGGCGACGCCGCGGGCCGCCTTCTCGTCGAAGCGGTACTTCGAGGCGAGCCCGCCGACGGCGTAGAAGGACATCAGCGTGAGGAACCAGCCGACCCCGCCGAGCACGACGGCGAGCAGGGCGGAGAGCACACCGGTGAGCATCCCGGGGACGGAGGCGGTGCCGAGCGCGAAGGAGATGTAACCGAGCGCGACGGTCACGCCGAGACCGAACGCGACGAGGGGGACGGTGACCGCCGGGTCGAGCGCGAGGAACCCCCAGACCGCGAACGCGACGAGGATCACCGTGATGTGCGCGTCGCGGGCGAACACCAGCGACCGCACGAGCGCGGCGGTCAGCGCGGCGACGGACGCGATGAAGACGAGGTCGGGGAGCGCGGTCGCCAGCGACGCCGCCCCCGCGGGGTCGACGCCCGGAGCGGGGACCGGCCCGTCGAGGGAGAACCCGCCGTCGACGCCGAGGGCCGCCGTCTGGAGCCGCACCGCGACCTGTCCGACGAAGGCCGCGAGGGCGCCCACCCCGACGTAGCCGGCGACGAGCGGGAACTCGTCGGTCGTCGACCGGCCGACGAGCTCCCGGCCGAACCGTCCCCCGCCGACGGCGAGCGCCGCCGCGGCGAACGCCTCGTACGGGAGGGGGGCGCGGGGGAGCGAGGCGAACAGCGCGAGGCCGGCGGCGGCGACCGAGAAGGCGACGAGCCCGTAGAGCCGCTCCTCCTCGCGATCGCCCGGCAGCGCGAGCGTCTCGAACCACTCCCCGTCGCGGATTCCGAAGAAGGCGAGGCCGGCGACCGCGAGGAAGGGAACGACCGCGGCGTCGCCGAGCGTCGGCGCGAGGGCCGCGAGCGCGGCTACGGCGGCGAAGGTACTCGCGCGTCGGAGCCTCCGTATCACACCCTCGGCTACCCGGGACGAGCACTTAACGGTCCCGACACCGGTCGACGGCCGCGCCCCCGGTCAGTACCGGTACTCGTTGAACTGGACCGCGTGCCCTTCGATCACGCGTACGGGTCGCTCCGGGTCCTCCTCGTCGTCTCCGGTCGCTCCCTCGTGCGTGTCAACGCCACTCATACGCATGGAGAAGCGACTGATTCGTATAAACGTTACCCACGGAGCGGAAGTACTGACGCGGGGGCGAGACGGGTGCGTTCAGTCGAGGACTCGGTCGATCTCGCCGAGGTCGTCGAGCACGTAGTCGGGGGTGACGTCGGCGGCGGCGATCCGGTCGTCGTCGGTCACGCCGGACCTGACGAGCACGGTCGTCATCCCCGCGCGCTCGCCGAGCGCGATGTCCGTGTTCAGGCGGTCGCCGACGACGAGACACTCCTCGGGCGGGTACGGGAGGCGCTCGCGGACCATCTCGATCGCGGGGTCCGACGGCTTGCCGAGGACGACGTCGGGCTCGCGCTCGGCGACGGAGGCGATCGCGTTGATCACCGCGCCGGAGCCGGGCACGTCGCGCTCGGGGGCCGGGATGACCACGTCGGGGTCGGTGCCGATGAAGGGGACGCCGCGCTCCAGCGTCCACAGCGCGGTACAGAGGTCCTCGTAGTCGAACCCGCGGTCGATCGAGGCGACGAGCGCGTCGGCGGCGTCGACGTCGTCCGTCGTCGAGAGCCCCGCGTCCTCGAACTGATCGAACAGCCCGGGGTCGCCGATACACAGCAGTTCGTCGTCGGCGTGGTGCTGCCGCAGGAACCGCGTCGTCACGGTTCCGGCCGTGAACACGCTGTCGACATCGACGTCGTACCCCGCGGCGCCGAGCCGATCGACGTACGCCGGCGGCGTCTTCGTCGGGTTGTTCGAGACGAACAGCGTCTCGATCCCGGCCTCCCGGAGCCGACGGTAGCCGGCCGGGGCGCCCGGGATCGGATCGTTGCCTCGCACGACCGTGCCGTCCACGTCGAGGACGGCGCCGCTGAATGCCATGTCCATCATCGGGGCGCCACGGCCGTAGTGGTTGCGGGGGCGCGGTGGCTGTGG
>NZ_NHPG01000060.1:0-6580 GCF_002252965.1 Halorubrum sp. Ea1 | reverse complement strand
GACGACCGCGTCGAGCGTCTCCACGTCGGGCTTGCGCTTCAGCCACTCCCGCCCGCGGTCGCCAGGGGTGTAGGGCGCGTCCGGGTCCTTCAGCATGACCCCCTCGTGGCCCGCGTCGAGCGCGGCCGCCTCCGCCGCCTCGACGGCCTCGACGTCGCTCGCCAGGTCGAGGGTCGCGGCCGCGTCCGGAGCGGCGTCGACGAGGCGGTCGTGGCGGACCCGGAGCGGCTCGTCGAGGAGGTCCGCGCCGTCGGCGTGGAGGCAGTCGAAGGCGTGGAGCCGGAGCGACACCTCCTCGCGCATGCGGTCGACGTCGTGTTTCCGGCGGAACCGCCGCAACACCTCCTGGAACGGGAGCGGGTCGCCGCCCTCGTCGACCGCGACGACCTCGCCGTCGAGGATGACCGGGACGTCGACGCGGTCCGCGACGCGCTCGGCGATCTCCGGGAGCGCGTCGGTCACGTCGTCCATGTTCCGGGAGTAGAGCCGCGGACCGAGCGCCTCGCGGTCGGTTCCGCCGTCCACTTCGGGGTCGTCGGCCTCGCTCTCGTCGTCGGCCTCGCCCCCGTCGCCGGGCACGTAGTGGACCTGCACGCGCGCCCCGTCGAACTTGGTCTCGACGGCGACCTCGCCGAACGCCTCGACCGCGTCGGTCGCGGTCCCGGCCTGCGCGAGCATCGCCTGCACGGGACGCCCCACGACGAGCCCCTCCGCGCGGAGGCCGGCGAGCCCCTCGTCGCGCGCGAGGGCCGCGACGCGGCCGTAGTCGTTCGTCACCTGCAGCGCCCGCTCGACGGCGGCGACCGCCTCGTCGCCGGCGCAGAGGGTCGGCTCCGCGTCGTCGCTCTCGGCGGGGCCCGCGTCCGGCTCCGACTCCTCGCCGTCGCCAGCGTCCCCGACCGACTCCGAGAGGAACGTCTCGGCGACCGCGTCGCGGACGGTCCCCTCGCCGACGCCGATCCGCATCTCGCCGAGCACCAGGCGCGCGAGGAACTTCGCCTCGGCCGGATCACACCGATTGAAGAGGCCGAACAGCGCGTCGAGCTTGCGCGACTCGCTGCCGTCGCCCGACGCGGCCGCCAGTTCGCGCAGCGCCCCGTCGACCTCGGCGACCGTGAGCGCGTCGCGGCCCTCTCCGAAGGCGGCGAGGCCGCGTTGGCCGCCGAAGTCGAAGCCGGCGGCGACCGCGCCGATCTCGCCCGCCTCCGCGAGCCGGTCCTCGACGTCGGCGGCCGTCACGTTCGGGCCCGCGGCGCGGGCGAGCGCCTCCCGGCACAGCGCCGGGCCGATATCGAGGGTCCGCGTGTCGTGCGCCGGGAAGACGCGCCCGAGCAGGAAGCGGGTGACCGTCGGGAGGTCGTCGCCGGCGCGGAGGGCCGGCTCCGCGTCGTCGCTCGCGTCGGCCGCGTTCCCTCCTCCGCCGGCCGCCGCGAGCAGGTCGGCGACCGCGAGCGTCGTCCCGATGTCGCCCGGCTCGGCCGCCAGCCGCTCGGCGCGCGCGGCGAACGTGGCGAACTCCATAGGGTGGGTCGGAAATCGGCGGGCAAAAGCGCCCCGATACGTCCCACGTGCTCCCGCTCTCCGCCCCGACCCCACGTCGTGCCGACCGTCCCCACGCCGCCGATCGGCCGTAGCCCTTTTTACGAGGCCGACACGTCGACCGTCCCATGAGCACGGATTCCGCCCTCGCAGACGGCGTCCGCGAGGCGCTCGCCGTCGACCCGGACGAGTTCGCCGCGCGCGCCGAAGAGGAGGCGGAGATCGTCAAACAGGAGCTCCGCGACGGATCCTTCGACAATCACCAGTCGATCGTTGGCTTCGAGTACGAGTTCTACGCGGTCGCCGACGGGCGCTGGAGCGAGGAGTCGCGGGCCGGCGAGTACGCCCTGATGCGCGTCCCGCGCCGGCTCCTGGAGCTGATGGGGTTCGAGAAGGAGCTCGGGCTCCACAACGCGGAGATGTCGACGAGCCCGCAGCCCCTCTCCGACCACGGGCTCCGGGCGCAGCTCGCGGAGGTTCGCGCGCGGCTGGAGGCCGCGGAGAACACCGCGGGCGTCGAGGGGATGCGGCTCGTCTCCGACGGGATCTGGACCATCCCCCCGACCGGCGAGACGGCCCGGGGGTACCTCACCGACTGCGTCGACGTCGACGGCGTCACCGTCGCGGTCAACATGAGCGACTCGGTCCGGTACCACGCGATGGCGAACGCGGGCGCGGACGACCGGTGGGGGACGGTCGTCGAGGCGCCGGGGGTGTCGCTCGCGGCGGACACCGTGATGCCGGAGAGCCTCATCACCTCGATCCAGCCGCACTACCAGGTCGCGCACGCGGAGACGCTCCCGCGGCACTTCCGCTACGCGCTCCGGATCGCGGGGCCCCTCCTCGCGCTCGGCGTCAACTCGCCGTTCTTCCCGCCGGAGCTGTACGACGAGGGCTGGGACGGCCAGCGCGTCCTCGCCGAGGGCGCCGCCGAGAACCGGATCCACGTGTTCGAGTCGGTGCTCAACGAGCGCACCGAGGACGACAAGGTGCGGTTCCCGCGCGACGTCCACGACGTCGAGACCGCGGTCGACCGGATCGCCGGCGACGAGACGCTCGTCCCGATGCCGGAGCCCGAGGGGACCGACCGCTTCGACGACGCGTTCGCGACCTTCCGGACGAAGCACGGCAGCTACTGGCGGTGGGTCCGCCCGGTCTTCGAGGGGGCGAGCCGGTCGAGCGCGAACGCCCGGATCGAGTTCCGCCCGATCGCGGCCCAGCCCACCGTCCGCGACTCCATCGCCTTTCAGGCCGCGTTCGCCGGGCTGATGGAGGCGCTCCCGCAGCGCGAACACCCGGTCATCCGGCTCGACTGGGAGACCGCCCGCGACAACTTCTACGCCGCCGTCGCCGACGGGCTCGGCGCCGACGTCGAGTGGATCGGCCGCGACGGCGAGACCACGACGGACACCGACGCGATATACGAGGACCTCCTCGATCACGCCGAGGCCGGCCTGCGGACCGCCGGCTGTCCCGAGGAGGAGGCGGCCTCGTGGCTCGCGCCGCTCCGGTGGCGCGTCGCGAACCGGACCACGCCGGCGAGCTGGAAGCGCGACCGGGTCCGCGCGCGCCTCGACGCCGGCGACGACTTCGAGACCGCGGTCCACGACACCCAGCGCGAGTACATCGACCGACAGTCCGAGACGCTCGTCGAGGGCGGCTTCTCGGCCTGGAAAGACAGCGGTGACGCGGAGTAGCAGTTATAAAAACGGACGGCCGAAGACCGCACCAGCCGATCCGGCGCGCTCCAGCGAGCGGCCCGGAGGGCCGCGAACCGACGGCGCGAGGTCGCCGGCGCTCCGCGCCGGCTGCCAGAGAATCTTCGATTCTCGCTGGAGTCAGTCGCCCGGAGCGACGCGGAGGGTGACTGACAGGGCGAGAGCGAAGCTCTCGCTTGCAGCCGGACGTAGTCCGGCGACGAGGCTGGGGAGGCGTGAGGTTGCGGTGCTGTGCGGTCGGGTGGGACACAAAGGGGCAGCCACGAGGAGCGCGGAGGCGACGCAAGCAGCGTGGCGCTACGCGCCACGGGCAGCCGGCGGCGAAGCCGCCGGCGACACCGCAGGGAGCGAGTGGAACGAGCGACTGAGGAGCGCAGCGAGCGTGCGCGCTCCTCGTGGCTGGGGCTTTGGAGGTGTTCACCCCCGATCCCGAGTCAATCTCATTTAAACGAACGTCTGTGTCACCGATCGAGGATAGCCCACGCTCACGGAGCAAAAACGCGTATGAATGGCGGACAGGCGGGGTGGCCCGGCGTTCCGGCGCGGGGTATCCCGGTTGCCTTCTCCACCCCGCGACCCGACGAGCGACGGGCGTTCGGCGATGGGCTGCTCGCTTCCGCGCCTGACCCGATATCGCCGACGAACCGCGACGGACCGCTCCTGCGAGCGGGCGCCACGGACCGCTGTCCCCGGCGGACGAGGCTTCCACGTTGGCTCTCGGGGCCCGCGCCGGTCTGACCGGACGCGCCCGCTGTTCGGTCCCCGCTAAAGACTACCTCACGGGTGACGAGCGGGGCCTAACCGCCCGACCTAGTCCGTTTGACGATACTCGGGTCCGGCATAAGGGCCTTTCGTTCGGCGGCGCCCTCCCTACGACAGCAGCGCTCGGGCGTACACCGCGGCGGAGACGGGGAGCGGGACCGACACGGCGACGACGGCGGGCGCGTGCCACTGCAGCCAGCGGTAGTCGCCGAACATCGTCGTCGGCTCGACGGCGAGCGCCCACGTCGCCGCGCTGAGCGTGGTCACGACGCCGAGGATCACCGCGACGCCCGCGAGCGTCCCCGGGTCGAGGTTCCCTTCCTCGACCGAGGCGACGACGACGGCGGTCAGCAGCGCGAACAGCGCGATCCCGCCGGCGCCGAGGGTGCCGGCGGCGTAGTAGCCGGCGAGCTGCGTCGCGTACCCCGACACGAGCGCGTACGGGGCCGCGAGCACGACCACGGTGACGACGCCGGCGGCGATCCCCGTCCGGCGAGAGACGTCGCGGAGATTCATGCCCGTCGGTCGGTCGGGGACCGCGGTAAAAGGACCGGATCGGCGCCGGCGGCGCCGCCGACCGCCCGGCTCCACCGTCCATCTTCCGCCCCTCTCCCGTCCCGTCCGTCCCCGAGCCCCGTACCGTTTTGAGTCGCCGGCGCGGAGTGGGGGTATGAGCCTCGACGTCGACCCGCCGGAGCCGCCCGAGCTCGCCGCCGTGGACCCGAACGAGTACGAGGACGCGGAGGTCGCCGGCGGCGAGTACCGCCGCGACGACCTGGAGGCGCTCCTCCAAGAGGGGGCGTGGGAGGACGCCTTCGAGGAGTGGGCCGCCGGAAGCGACATGGACGAGGCGGACTGGGAGATCGCCGTCGACCTCGGGCTCGTCTCCCGCTTCGACTTCTTCTGGGACGACTTCGCCGACCGCGTCGGCTACCACGCCCCCGGGCTGCCCGAGGACTGGAAGGAGCGCGACCTCCATCCCGACCTCGACTCGTGGGGGACCGTCTCCGCGATCAACGCCGGGCTCACAGAGCTCGGCCAGATCGTCTGCGAGACGCTCAAAGAGGAGTACATCGACTGGGAGGCCGACTTCGAGGCGCCCGACGACCTGCCCGACTTCGAGGAGTAGCGCGCGGCGCGCCCCCGGCGTCCGCCGTCCCGCCCAGCTCGCCAGCGGCGCCCGCCGTCCCGCCCCGCTCGACTAGTGCCCCCAGAGCGCCCCGTCGGGGGCGTACCGCGCGTCCATGATCCGGTCCCACTGCGCGTCCGAGAGGGCGAGGTCGGTCGCGGCGACGTTCTCCGCGAGCTGGTCGGTCGTCCGCGCGCCGACGATGGGGACGCAGGTGAACTCGTCCCACTCGGTGAGCCACGCGAGCGCGACCTGCGCCGGGGTGGCGTCGAGCTCGGCGGCGACCTCGCGGACCGCGTCCAGCACCTTCCAGCCGCGCTCGGAGAGGTAGAACCGCTCGAACCGGTCGTCGAAGCTGGCGCGCGACCCGTCCGGCGCGATCACCTGCTCGGGGTCGTCCGGGTCGGCGCGCTCGTACTTGCCGGTGAGGAACCCGCCCGCCAGCGGGGAGTACGGGCAGACGGCGATGTCCTGGTCGATACAGACGTCGAGGTACTCGCTCACGTCCTCGTAGTAGCCGGCGTGGTGGAGCGGCTGGACCACGTCGAACCGGGCGTAGTCGTTGGCGTCGGCGGTCCACAGCGCCTTCGTCAGCTGCCACGCCGCCATCGTCGACGCGCCGAGGTAGTGCACTTTCCCCTCGGAGACGAGCTCGTCGAGGACGCGCATCGTCTCTTCGATGGGCGTCTCTTCGTCCCAGCGGTGGATGTAGTAGATATCGAGGTAGTCGGTGTCGAGCCGGTCGAGCGTCCCCTCGACCTGCGCGCGGATGTGCTTGCGCCCGAGCCCCGAGTCGTTGGGGCCGGGCTCGCCGCGCCCGTCGAACGGGAAGTACACCTTCGAGGCGATCACGTAGTCCTCGCGGTCGCGCTCCGCGAGCCACTCGCCGACGTACTCCTCGCTCGTGCCGTTCGGACTCCCGTAGACGTTCGCGGTGTCGATGAAGTTGATACCGTGCTCTTCGACCGCGTCGAGCAGTTCGTGGGCCTCCTCGCGCCCCGTCTCGACCACGCCGTTCGTCTCCCGCCCGAAGCGCCACGTCCCGAAGCAGAGCTCCGAGACGCTCAGTCCGGTGTCGCCGAGCCGTCGGTAGTCCATATCCCGCTCCACTCGCCGTCGAGTCATAAAGCGTGGCGACGGCGGCAGCCCGCGGGGCGGGCGCGAGGCTCGCGCCGCGGTCAGTCGAACGGGTACCGCGCCGTCGACCCGCACTCGCGGCAGCGCACGACGACGCGGCCGGGGCGGAGCCGGACGCGCCCCGTCTTGCCGGGGCGGAGGTACACGTCGCAGTCGTCGCAAGTCCGTCGGGAGAAGCCGGCCGGGAGCCCGCAGCGGTTCCGCTCCGCGATCCGACGCGCGAGCGCGACGTACTCCCGAGAGCGGTCGTACTCGCCGTCGACGACCGCCTCGCGGGCGAGCGTCAACAGGCGCT
>NZ_NHPG01000072.1:0-1129 GCF_002252965.1 Halorubrum sp. Ea1 | reverse complement strand
GGGCGGCGGTGAGCCGATATCGATGCTAAGCCACGCACGCGCGCGGTCGGGGCGTGCCGCCGAGCGCCCGTAGGGCGCGAGGTGCACGCGCGAGGGAGCCGGTGAGCGCTCGCAGGGCGGGAACCGCCGAGGCTGGGGAGGCGTGAGGCTGCGGTGCCGTGCGGGTGGGACCCAAAGGGGCAGCCGTGAGGAGCGCGGAGGCGACGTAAGCACCGCAGGAACGAGCGAAGCGAGTGACGAGGAGCGCAGCGAGCGTGCGCGCTCCTCACGGCTGGGGATTTGGCGGTGTTGACCGACGATCCGTCGTCAGAGACTTATAAATAAACGTCTGGGTTCGCCACCATCGTTCACACCTAAGCGCGCGTCATTAATACGTCTCCGAGCCCTTAGAACGAGTATATGTCCGATCAGCTCGAAACCGCGACGCTCGGCGGCGGGTGCTTCTGGTGTATCGAGGCGGCGCTCGAACAGCTCGCCGGCGTCGAGTCGGTCACCTCCGGCTACGCGGGCGGCCACGTCGACGACCCCACGTACAAGCAGGTGTGCTCCGGCAACACCGGCCACGCCGAGGTCGTACAGGTCGAGTTCGATCCCGACGTCATCGCCTACGACGAGGTGCTGGAGGCGTTCTTCGAGATCCACGACCCGACCCAGCTGAACCGCCAGGGTCCCGACGTGGGGAGCCAGTACCGCTCGATCGTCCTCTATCACGACGAGGACCAGCGCGAGCTCGCCGCCGCGTACATCGACGCGCTCGACGAGGAGTACGACGACGACGTGGTGACGGAGCTCGACCGGTTAGAGACGTTCTACCGGGCGGAAGAGCACCACCAAGACTACTTCGCGAAGAACCCGAACGACGCGTACTGCAGCTTCCACGCCAAGCCGAAGATGGAGAAGGTCCGCGAGAAGTTCGAGGCGAAGGTCGCGAAGTAAGCGGTAGATTCCGCAGCGAACGTCTTTTATGCCTCGATCGCTCGCAGATGACCGACTGACCACTCCGCGGTGAACACCTCCAAAGCCCCAGCCGCGAGGACTCGCGCGGCTTGCTGCGCTCCTCGCTCAGTCGCTGACGCTCCTTCGCTGCGGTGCTTACTGCGCCGTGCTTCGTCCTCGCGACTGCCCCTTT
>NZ_NHPG01000085.1:0-11923 GCF_002252965.1 Halorubrum sp. Ea1 | reverse complement strand
ACATCGCCGACCGGCTCGGGCTCGACGAGGGCGATGGACCGGTAGCCGGCGAATCGGAAGGCGGCGGATCGGCAGGCGGCGGACCGGAAGACGGCGACGACTCGGCCCCCGGAGGCGACGCCGACGCGGGCGGCTCGCCCCCCGACTACCCGTGGACCGACGGCACCGCCGTGATGGGCGTGCTCAACGTCACGCCCGACTCCTTCCACGACGGCGGGCGCCACGAGGCGCTGGAGGACGCGATCGCGGGCGCCGAGCGCATGGTTGAGGCCGGGGTCGACGTCGTCGACGTCGGCGGCGAGTCGACCCGGCCGGGCGCGGACCCGGTCACGGTCGACGAGGAGATCGACCGCGTCGTCCCGACGATCGAGGCGGTTCGGTCGGTGCCGGCGGTCGCCGACGGCGACATGCTGATCTCGGTCGACACCCGGAAGGCGCCGGTCGCGGAGGCGGCGCTGGAGGCCGGGGCCGACGTCATCAACGACGTGACCGGGCTGGAGGACCCCGCGATGCGCGAGGTCGTCGCCGAGGCGGACTGCCCGGTCGTCGTGATGCACAGCCTCGACGCGCCGGTCGACCCGACGAACGACCCCGAGTACGGCGACGTGGTGGGAGACGTGATCGAGTCGCTCCGCGAGCGGCTGTCGCTCGCGGACACGGCCGGGATCGACCGCGACAAGGTGATCGTCGACCCCGGGCTCGGCTTCGGGAAGTCGGCGGCCGAGGCGTTCGAGCTGATCGACCGGATCGGGGAGTTCGCGGCGCTCGACTGTCCGGTGCTCGTCGGCCACTCGCACAAGTCGATGTTCGGCGCGGTCGACCGCGAGCCGAGCGACCGGGAGCACGCCACCGTCGCCGCCACCGCGCTCGCCGCCGACCGCGGGGCGGACCTCGTGCGCGTGCACGACGCGGCGGAGAACCGCGCCGCGGTCGACGTCGCCGCCGCGGTGAACGGGACCCTCCGCGGGGGCGGAGACGCCGACGGCGGGGATCGCGACGGCGCCGACGCCCCCGACGAATGACGGCAGCGTTTTCCTCTCGCGTCACTTCGCGCTCGTATGGCCCGGCGTCTGCTGCTCGGCTGTAGCGCGGTCGGGAACACGCTCGTCGAGCGCACCCGCGAGGAGCGCGGCGAGCTCGTCGCGATCACCGACGACACCGGGTGGGCGTCGACGCTCCGCGACCGTAACGTTGGCACCGTCGAGGCCGACCCCACCGACCCGTCGGCGTACCCCGACCACGCCGCGGTCGTGCTGGTCGCGAGCGACGACCCCGCGCGAAACGTCGACGCCGCGGAGGCCGCGAGGGAGCGCTACCCGGACGCGATGATCGTCGCGCACGTCGGGACGAACCCGACCGCGGCCCAACAGGCGGCGCTGGAGGCGGTCGCCGACCGCGTCGTCGACCCGGTCGAGGCGTTGGCCGCGCGGGTCCGCGAGGCGACCGGCGCCGACGGCGACGAACTGCCGGTCCGACTCCTGTCGACGCTCCGCGACCTCTCCGGCCCGCTCCTCGTCGTCGCCCACGACAACCCCGACCCGGACGCCATCGCGAGCGCGATCGGGCTCGCCCGGGTCGCTGACGTCGTCGGCGTCCCGGCGGACCCCTGTTACGGCGGGGAGATCGCCCACCAAGAGAACCGCGCGCTGGTGAACCTGCTCGACCTCTCGCTGTCGACGTTCGACGGGATCGACCTCGACGACTACGGCGGGATCGCCCTCGTCGACCACTCGCGGGCGGGGATCAACGACAGCCTCCCCGAGGGGCACCCCGTCGACGTCGTCGTGGACCACCACCCGCCCCGCGGCCCGGTCGACGGGGAGTTCGTCGACATCCGGCCGGACGCGGGCGCCACGAGCACCCTCATCGAGGAGTACCTCTCGCGGCTCGGCGTCGAGCCGGAGCGACAGCTCGCCACCGCCCTGCTGTACGGTATCCGCATCGACACGAAGGACTTCACTCGGTCGACGTCGATCCCGGACTTCGAGGCGGCGGCGTCGCTGTCGCCGCTCGTCGACGAGTCGACGCTCGAACGCGTCGAGAGCCCGAGCGTGAGCCAGGAGACGCTCCGGGTGCTCGCGAACGCCATCGAGGGCCGGGACGTGCGGGGGTCGACGGTCGCCTCCTGCGTCGGCGAGATCAGCGATCGCGACACCCTCGCGCAGGCGTCCGAGCGCCTCCTCGATATGGACGGCGTCACGGTCACGTTCGTGTACGGCTACAAGGACGGGGTGATCTACGCCTCGGCGCGGTCGCGCGGCGCGGACCTCGACGTGGGCGAGCTCCTCCGCGACGCGCTCGACTCGGTCGGCTCCGCCGGCGGCCACGCCACTATGGCCGGCGCGCAGGTCCCGCTCGGCATCTTAGAGGCGGTCTCCGAGGACGAGTCGCTGCCCGACGTCGTCGAGGAGTTCGTCTCCGGCCGCTTCTTCGAGGCGCTCGACGACGCGCCGAGCCAACCGGTCGGTCCAGTGCCGGAGTTCCCGAACGACTGAGGGCTCGGAGACGGCTCCGACCCCGCCGTCCGTCCCGCCGTCAGCTCGTGTTCGGCGACCGCGTCCGATGGCGCAACCTACATATTTCGCGGCGGCGAACAGTATTGCATGACTGACGATATTGTCGATCACCGCCGACTGATCATCGCCGGTACCGGTATCGCGGGCCTCTCCGCGGCCATCTACGCCGCGCGGTCGAACAACGACCCCTTACTCATCGAAGGCGACGAGCCGGGCGGCCAGCTGACGCTCACCACCGACGTAGAGAACTACCCCGGCTTCCCCGAGGGGATCTCCGGGCCGCAGCTCATCAACGACATGAAAGCGCAGGCGAAGAAGTTCGGCGCCGAGACGCGCAACGGCGTCATCGAGGACGTCTCGAAGGAGCCCGCGGGCCACTTCCGCGCCGAGCTCACGAACGGCGACGTCTACACGGCCGACGCCGTGATCGCCGCCTCCGGCGCGAGCGCTCGGACGCTCGGCGTCCCCGGCGAGGACGAGCTGATGGGGTACGGCCTCTCGACGTGCGCGACCTGCGACGGCGCCTTCTTCCGCGGCGAGGACATGCTCGTCGTCGGCGGCGGCGACGCGGCCATGGAGGAGGCGAACTTCCTGACGAAATTCGCGGACACCGTCTACGTCGCGCACCGCCGGGAAGAGTTCCGCGCCGAGGACGTCTGGATCGAACGCACGATGGAGAAGGTCGAGGACGGCGAGATCGAGCTCCTCCTCAACACCGAGCTCACCGAGATCCACGGCACGCCCGAGGACGGCATCGACCACGTGACGCTCGTCGAGCACCCGGACGGTCACCCCAAGGAGAAGCTCGACGACCCCGCGACCGCGGACGAGGTCGACGAGTACGACTTCGACGTGGGCGCCGTCTTCTTCGCCATCGGCCACACGCCGAACACGGACTTCCTGGAGGGGCTCGGCGTCGAGACCGACGAGGACGGCTACCTGATCACCGAGGGGGGCCGCGGCGGCGGCCAGACGGCCACCGGCGTCCCGGGGCTGTTCGGCGCGGGCGACGTGGTCGACTTCCACTACCAGCAGGCGGCTACCGCGAGCGGGATGGGCGTGAAAGCCGCGCTCGACGTCGACGAGTACCTCACCGAGCGCGAGCGCGCCGGCGAGCTGTACGAGGGCGAGGTCGACGCCGCGGCCGCGGACGACTGAGACGCGGTTCGTCGTTTCGGGTGCGTCCGGGTCACCGCTCCGACGCCCCTCGTTCGCACCCGTGAGGCGATCGGTGACTCAAACCCTTCTTTGCGTTATACGTGGTACTATCCGCGGTTCCTCCATCGTTCGAAACGAGATGAACAGACGTGGTCTTGCCGTCGTCGCCGCTGCACTCGCGTTGGTCGTGACTGGTAGTGCCGTCGCCCTCGCCGGTCCTGTGTCGGGAGGCCCCGGCAGCCTCCTCGGCGGAGCGAGCGATCCGCCGGCGCTGCTCCACTTCGATTCCGACGGGGTCCGCTGTCCCGACGAGTTCGCGGCTAACAGTTCCACGTCGGTGGCTGCCGGGGGCGAGAACACGGAGATCACGTACGCTCGAAACGTCTCCCTGCCGGGGCCGTCGTACGCGATCGGCGGCCCGACGTTCGAGCGGGTGAACGAGTCCGCCTACGTCCTCGACGTCCCGATTGAAGAGGCGGAGAACGCGTCCAGGTCGTGTTCGGGCGTCGCCCGCTACAACGGTACGATGCGAATTCCCGCGGGCGACGACCCTTGGCAACTGATCGTCAAGCACGACGGCGAGACGGTCACCACGCTCCGCGGGGAGTCGGACAGTTCCCCCCTCGGCGGATCGACGAGCGTGAGCGGGAGCGTTTCGGCCTCGGAACCCGCGACCGATTCGACGAACTCCTCGGAGTGAACCGCCGCTGAGGTGACGCCGGCAAAGCCCCAGCCGCTCGGCGATACGCGGCCGCTGCCGGGGAGGACATCGCCAAAGCCCCAGCCGGGAGACGAAGCACGGCGACGCAAGGACCGCAGGAGCGAGTGGAACGAGCGACGAGGACCACAGCGAGCCGCGCGAGTCCTCCCGGCTGCCCTTTTGAGTCCCACCTCGCCCCGCACAGCACCGCAGCCTCACTCCTCCCCAGCCTCGCGGCTCCCTCCGCTTCGCTCCGGTCGCCGCGTCCCTCGCGCGTGCGACTCGCGCCCTCCGGGCGCTCGGAGGCACGCGCCACCGCAGTTCTATTTATAACTGGTCGTCGTGATCGCCTGCTTCACGACAGGATCTCGACCTCGTACCCGTCCGCTTCGAGCGCGTCGACGATGTCGGCGGCGTGTTCGGCGTCGTCGGTCTCCAGCTCCAGTTCGAGCTCGGCGGCGTTGACGGCGACGTCCCGCGAGGTGCGGTCGTGGTGGACCGCGTACACGTTCGCGCCGGTGCGCGCGACGATGCTTGAGACGCGCTCCAGCTCGCCCGGGCGGTCCTTCAGGTCGACCGTGATCTTGAGGTAGCGGCCCATCTGGACCAGCCCGCGCCGGATCACGGTGCCGAGCCGGTTGAGGTCGATGTTGCCGCCGCAGAGCGCGGCGACGACCGTCTCGCCGTCGTCGTACTCGAACGCCTCCGAGAGGACGGCGGCGAGCGCGACGGCGCCGGCGCCCTCCACGAGCGTCTTCGACCGTTCGAGGAGGAGCGTGAGCGCCAAGGCGATCTCGCGGTCGTCGACCGTGACGACCTCGTCGACGTACTCCGCCATGACCGCGAGGGTCTCCTCGCCGACCGACCGCGTGGCGATCCCGTCGGCGATCGTGTCGACGCTGTCGATCTCGCGGACCTCGCCGGCTTCGAGCGACTTCGCGGCCGAGGCCGCGCCCTCGGCCTGCACGCCGACGACCCGCACGTCGGAGAGCTGCTCTTTGACCGCGACGGCGACGCCCGAGATCAGCCCGCCGCCCCCGATCGGGACGACGACCGTGTCGAGCTCGGGGCAGTCGTCGACGATCTCCATGCCGAGCGTCCCCTGCCCGGCCATCACGACCGGGTCGTCGAACGCGTGAACGTACGTCCGTCCCTCGGCGCGCTCCAGCTTGTGGGCGTACGCCTGCGCCTCATCGTAGTCGACGCCCTCCAGCCGAACGCTGGCGCCGTACCCGCGCGTGGCCTTCACCTTCGAGACGGGCGCGAACTTCGGCATCACGATGGTGGCGTCGACGCCCGCGCGCTGGGCCGCGAGGGCGACGCCCTGCGCGTGGTTCCCCGCGCTCGCGGTGACGACGCCGGCCTCGCGTTCGGCGTCGGAGAGGGTCGCGATCCGGTTCATCGCGCCGCGGATCTTGAACGCGCCGGTACGCTGGAAGTTCTCCAGCTTGAGCCGGACGTCCGCGCCGCTCATCTCGGAGAAGGTCCGAGAGCGCTCCAAGGGCGTGTGACGCGCCACGCCGTCGACGCGTTCGCGCGCCTCGTGAACGTCTGAGAGGGACAGCATGCGTCCCCGTCGCCGCGCCGACCGCTAATCGGTTCCGGTCCGGGGCGTCTCTCCCGGCGTTCGCCGGCGCGACGGACCGCGCGCTCCGGGACGAACGGAAATCCGACGGGCGAGCCACCGGCTCGCCGTCTGTGAAAGGGGGAATGCACGCGTGTGACGTGCACCTGAGACCAAGCGGCCTGCATACAAAAAGGTGGGGCTAGCGGAGCGAAAGTGAAACCGCACGACTGCACCACCGTCATCCGCCCGTCAGACGCGTTTTTCGGGGGTCAGCCGCACCCGCACGTCGGCCCGTTCGAGGTACGTCTCGACCCGCTCCGCGAACCCTCCATCTGCGTTCGGGGAGTCGCCCGGCCACGTCGCGTCCGCGTCGAGCCGGTCGGGGTCCCCCACGTAGACGGCGGCCCGACTCGGGTGGCCCTCGGGCGCGTCGAGCGGGACGCTCTCCCGGAGACACAGTCCCTCTCTTACGCCCTCGTACTCGTCGAGCGCGGCCACCTCGTCCGTCCGGAGGAGCCGACCGGCCGTCTCCCCGCCCGGGGCGAGCGTCGGATACCGCCCCTCGACGAGACGGAGCCCGGTCAGAGTCGCCGGACCGACGAAGACGAACGAGTCGAGGACCTCGGCGACCCGGTCGGGCTCGGTCAGCGTCCCGTACACGAAGACGTCCATGAGTCGTGTGGGTCGTTCGCACGTTTGAAGCTTCGGACGCGCGGGGTCGGGGGCGTTCGAGCCGGTTCCGAGGTCGACGAGGCGAGAGCGCCGGCGACCGACCAACGACACGCGGACCCATTAAGTGGCGGACGACCGAATCGAGCGTCATGGACCTGTCCTCCGCCATCTCCGCCACGGCCTCCACCCTCCGGCGGCGTCCCGCCGACCTGCTCCCGTTCTACCTCCTCGGAACGGCGGTCCCCGTCATCGCCCGGATCGGGATGTTCGCCGCGCTCGCCGGCGTCTACGTGCACTTCGAGCTCACCGGTCGGCTCGCGGCCGCCCGCGACGCGCTCGCTGGGCTCGACCTGACGCCGCCAGACACGCAGGACCCCGAGGCGGTACAGGCGTGGAGCGAGTCGCTCGCCCCGGCGCTCGAACCGCTCGCGTCGCCGACGGCGATCGCCCTCCTCCTGGCCGGGACGGCGGCGACCGTCGCGCTCGCCGTCCTGACGTACGCCGCGGTCTCGGCCGGCCAGCTGTCCGCCGTCGTCGCTCGGCTCCGGAGCGAGCGCGGGCTCACCGCGGGCATCGCCGGCGTGCGAGACCGCTGGCTCACGTTCCTCGGGATATACGTCGCCGAGCTCTGCTGTTGGCTCGGGATCCTGCTCCTCGGGGGAATCGCTATCGCCGCCGCGTTCGCCGTCAACCCGTTCCTCGGGGCCGCCGCCGCGCTGGTCGTTCTGCTCGTCGGGGTCGTCGCCCTCCTGCTCGTGCGGATCGTCTTCGCGTTCGCCCCGGCCGCCGTCGTCGTCGACGACGCCGGCGTGGTCGGCGCCGTGGAGGGGGCGGGCGGGTTCGTCCGCTCGAACCCGGCCGACGCCGCCGCGTACCTCGTCGTCGCCGTCGGCGTCCTCGTCGCGATCTCGTCGGCCGCCTCCGCGCTCGCGTTTCTCGGGGGCGGAGCGGTCGTCGCGCTCGCCAGCGCGGTGGTCGCCGCGCCCGCGCTCGACCTGCTCAAGACCGTCCTCTACGGCGATCACCGCGGCGCCGTCGACCCGCTCGACCCCCCCGAGGCGACCCTTCGCGCGCAGCTCTCCGGCGGCGTCCGCCGCGGCTGGCGCGAGATGGCCGCGTTCGTGCGCCGGACCCCGGGACTACACGCGCTCGTCGTCGTCGTCGGGATCGGGTTCGGCGCGCTCGGCTGGCTCGCCGTCGACCCGTTCGTCGGCGCCGTCACGACCTCCATCGAAGGGCGACTCCTCGGCCACATACCGCCCGTCGCGGCCGTCAACTTCTTCGGGAACAACTGGTCGGTCGCGATCGCGACGTCGCTCTCGGGCGTCGCGCTCGTGATCCCGGCGCTCTCGTCGATCGCGTTCAACGGGTTCGCGCTCGGCGCCACGGCGGCGCTAGAGGAGAACCTCCTCGCACTCGCGGCGTTCGTCGTCCCCCACGGCCTCTTAGAGATCCCGGCGCTGTTCGTCTCCGGCGCGCTCGGAGTCCACCTCGGGATCGTCTCGTGGCGAGCGTTCCGGGGGCGGCGCCCCCGCGACGAGTTCGCGGACGCCTTGGAGACCGCGTTCTGGGTGCTCGTCGGCGTCGGACTGTTGATCGCCGTCGCCGCGTTCATCGAGGGATTCGTGAGTCCGTACTACTGGCGACCGTTCCTCTGAGGCGCCGACTGCGGTTCTCGCTGGTTCGGGCTCTCCCCGTCGATCCGTTCGGCCAGCCGCGCCCGTACGTTCAAGTCGCTCCGCCACGAATCCTGACCTGTATGACGCGACGCGATCCCTTCGGCGAGATCGAGGAACTGCTCGAACGAATGGGGCGGGAGTTCGAGGAACTCGGCGGCACGCTTGACTCGCCGGGCGGTCCCCAACTCTCCGGCGCTCGCGACGTCGCGGTCGACGTGATCGAGGACGACGAATCGATCACGGTGCACGCAGACCTCCCCGGCTTCGAGGACGAGGACATCGAGGTCGAACTGCGGGAGGACTCGCTGTCGATCGCGGCGACCCGCGAGGAGGAGCGCGACGTCGAGGTCGGGGACCCCGACGACGCGGCGGACTCGGACGACTCCGACGTCCGGTATCACCGCCGCGAGCGCCGGTCGCGGTCCGTCTCGCGACGGGTCCCGATCGCCGAGCCCGTCGAACGCGACGGCGCGACCGCCTCTTACGACAACGGGGTCCTCACGGTCACGCTGCCGAAGCGATCGGGCACCGGCGGCGGTCACAGCATCGACGTGAGCTGAGCCCCGGCCAGTCCCCGAAACCGCCTGGGTGTCCGGCCCTCGTGTTGCGAGATAGCAGCGCTCTGTCCGTGTTTAATACCTCGCGACGCCTCCATACGAGCGATTGTCATGAACAGATACAGCCCCTTCGACGAGATCGAACAGTTCTTCGGCCGCACCCCGTTCGACGTCGATCGGGCGTGGGGGCGGGACTTCCGAACGGCCGACGTCGACGTCGCGGAGTACGACGACGAGTTCGTCGTCGTGGCCGACCTGCCCGGCTACGACCGCGACCTGATCGACGTCCGCGCGACGGACGGGCGGCTCACGATCACGGCGGAGCGCGTGGAGACAACGCGCGACGGCGAGGTCGACGACGAGGGGTCCGAGACGATCCCGGGCGAGACCGGTCGATACCTCCGCCGCGAGCGACGCCGCGAGTCGGTCACGCGCACGGTCGACCTCTCCTCGCCCGTCGTCGAGGTCGAGGCGAGCGCGACGTACCGACACGGCGTGCTCACGGTGACGCTTCCCAAGGAGTCCGTCGACGACGTCGACGGTCACCGGATCGACGTGGAGTAACGGACCGCCCGAGATCGGCCGACCTTTTTATACTGCGGCCGACACTTTCTCCACTACCGCCGTGCTACTGCTCACCATGGACAACGCGAACGGGCCGGAACCGGATGGCGGTCCGGAACGCGGTGGCTCTCCGGACCTCGCGACCGCTCGCCGAGAGCTCGTCGACTCGCTCCGGGCGCGTCTCGACGTGAGCGAGCGCACGCTGTCCGCGGTCGAGGCTGTCCCGCGGCACGAGTTCGTCCCCGAGAGCCACCGCTCTCGCGCTTACGCCGACAGGCCGCTCCCGATCGGTCACGACCAGACGATCAGCGCGCCGCACATGGTCGCGATGATGTCGGACCTCCTCGAGTTAGACCGGGGCGACCGCGTCCTCGAAGTCGGGACCGGCTGCGGCTATCACGCCGCCGTGCTCGCCGAACTCGTCGGACCGGGGAACGTCTTCAGCGCCGAGTACGTCCCCGAGCTCGCCGCGGAGGCCCGCGAGCGTCTCGATCGGCTCGGATACGACGTGACCGTCCGATCGGGCGACGGCCGCGAGGCGTTCCGCGACGCGGCGCCGTTCGACGCGGCGTCCCTGACGTGCGCGGCGAGCGGCGGCGTCCCCGATCCGATCGTCGAGCAAGTCCGGACTGGCGGCCGGATCGTCGCGCCGGTCGGCGACGGGGGCTTCCTCGGCCGCGGCGGACAGCGGCTCGTCCGCCTCACGGTCCGCGAGGCCGGCGTCGACCGCGAAGACCACGGCGGCGTCCGGTTCGTGCCGATGCGGTGATCTCCCGTTCGGCGGGACGGGTCCCGGCCCGCCGCCGCGGCGAACGAGCGGTTTTAGGCGACCGAGCACCGACTCCGACCATGGACGAGGCGTCGCTGCGGGCCGACATGATCGAGGGGCTCGAACACGAGCTCGGCGAGCCGCTCGAGGCCGCCGTGCTGACGGCCCTCCAGCGGGTCCCCCGGGAGACGTTCGTAGACGACTCTCCGTACGCGAACGCCGCAAGCGACGAGGCCGGAACGCGCGTCCTCGCGCCGGCGACGGCGGTCCGGCTGATCGGCGCGCTGGACGCCGCCGAGGGCGACGACGTCCTCGTGATCGGCGCCGGCGTCGGCTACTCGGTCGCGATGCTCGCCGAGATAGCCGGGGCGAGGCACGTCCACGCGGTCGACATCGACCGCGAGGCGGTGTCGCTCGCGCGGTCGAACCTCTCCGCGGCCGGCTACGAAGCCGTCCTCGTCGACCGGCGAGACGGCGCGAACGGCCTGCCGGAGTACGCGCCCTACGATCGCATCCTCCTCGAGGCGGCGGTGCTCGAACCCCCGCGCGCGCTCAGGGATCAGCTCGACGACGACGGGCGGCTCGTCTACCCGCGGGGGAACGCCGTTCAGACCGTCGCGGCGATCGAGACCGCTCCAAACGAGTCGGCGGAGCCGGACGACGACGCCCCGCCGGGCTTCCGCACCGTCGAGACCGCCGGCCCGGCTCGGCTCCGGCCGATGCTCGTCGACGGGGAGCAGCGCGGCGTGGAGCGGAACCGCACGCGCCGGGAGGACGCCGAACGGGCCGAGCAGGGCCACTTCGCGCCACACGGCTGGGAGCAGGAGTGGATCGACTGGGACGACCGGCTCTGAGGGCGCGAACGTCACCGGACGCCGTCCTCACCGTCACTCCTCGACGACGAGCACCGCCGTGTTCTCCCGCTCGTCGACGTAGTCGCCCTCGGCCGGCGGTTTGACCTCCACGGTGAGCGTCCCGTCCGGCTGGTTCGGTCCCAGTTCGGGCGCGACGTCGACGGTCGCGACCCCTTCTTCGTTCGTCTTCGCCGTCGCCACCCCGTCGATCTGCGCGGATCCGCTGCGGACGATCACCGTCGCGTCGGCGACCCGCGCGCCGTCGGGATCGATGACGGACACGTCCACGGACTGCTCGCCCGGCGTCGTCACCTCCGGCTGCGGCCGCGCGTCTACCTCTGTCGCGGAGAGCCCTTCGATGTCGCCGATCATCCCCATCATCACGCTGAGACTCGCGACGCCGACGACGAGGGCGATCACCAGCCTGACCGGCAGCCCTTCGATGGCGCGTCTGTCCGTGCGGAACGATCGGCGGTTCGCGGTGCGTCCGTCGCGTTTCGAGTCGGACATAGGCCCCGCTGGCCGCGGTATCACTGATAAGCGGTCGGGGCGCTCGACCGGAACGCCGCTCGGCTCTTCCGCTCGGGCCCACTTTTTTAGTGCGATACCGCGGTCACCGCCGATATGCACGTGCTCGGACGCGAGGACGGCGGGGCTCGCGCCGCCTCCCGCGGCGACGCAGACAGGGCGTCGGACACTACCGCGTCGCTCCCGACGCTCCGCCTCGGATCGTTCCTCGCTCGCGACGGCAGCGCCGGGGCTCCCGTCGGCGTCGACGCGGACCGGCCGCACGCCGGCGTCGTCTTCGGTAAGCGCGGCACCGGGAAGTCGTACACGCTCGGCGTGCTCGCCGAGGGGCTCGCGGACGCGTCGGGCGTCTCGGCGGT
>NZ_NHPG01000066.1:312-25042 GCF_002252965.1 Halorubrum sp. Ea1 | reverse complement strand
AAAAAATCGTGTGGGGCAATTGCCCCTATGAATGGGCAGG
Source organism: Halorubrum sp. Ea1 (assembly GCF_002252965.1). Classification (NCBI taxonomy): domain Archaea; kingdom Methanobacteriati; phylum Methanobacteriota; class Halobacteria; order Halobacteriales; family Haloferacaceae; genus Halorubrum; species Halorubrum sp. Ea1. The sequence goes on along the minus strand of NZ_NHPG01000066.1, from coordinate 25,002 downwards.
CGGCGAACCGCGGTTCCCAGAGGATCGCTCACTCCAGTACTTCCCGGTACGCTGGTGGGCTTAACTTCCGTGTTCGGAATGGGTACGGGTGTTCCCCCACCGCTCTGGCCGCCTTTACGCCGACGCTCGGATTCGAACCGAGCCTCTCCGCTGAGAGACGCCTGTGTCGGTGGTTCCGATCTCGCGATCGGCCGACCGTGTATACGTGCGATCCAGTTACCGCCTGAACTCATGCGAGTGTGGTGTCAGTGCCGTATGATTGTGGCTTCGGTCTGTTAGTGCTCGTGGACTCAACACCTCGTTGCCTCGGTGCGTACATCCCGAGTCTATCGAACTCGTCTTCTACGAGTGACCTCAACGGTACTTCTTTTCCATGTGGGTTTCGAGCTTAGATGCGTTCAGCTCTTACCCCGTGTCGCGTGGCTACCCGGCATTGCGTTCTCACACAACCGGTACACCAGTGGCGACCAAACGTAGTTCCTCTCGTACTATACGTTCGTTCACGTCAAGTACCTTGACACCCCCAATAGATAGCAGCCGACCTGTCTCACGACGGTCTAAACCCAGCTCACGACCTCCTTTAATAGGCGAACAACCTCACCCTTGCCCGCTTCTGCACGGGCAGGATGGAGGGAACCGACATCGAGGTAGCAAGCCACCCGGTCGATATGTGCTCTTGCGGGTGACGACTCTGTTATCCCTAAGGTAGCTTTTCTGTCATCTACGGGCCCCATTCCGGAGCCTCGTAGGTTCGCTAGACCACGCTTTCGCGTCAGCGTCACTCGTTGGGAATGACACTGTCAGACCATCTTGTGCTCTTGCGCTCTTCGCCGGATTCCCGACCCGGCTGAGATGATCTTCGGGCGCGCTCGATATCTTTTCGAGCGCGTACCGCCCCAGTCAAACTGCCCGGCTACCGGTGTACTCCTCCCGGAGTGAGAGTCGCAGTCACCGACGGGTAGTATTTCAATGCTGACTCGGTGACCCGCTGGCGCGGGTACCTGTGTAATGTCTCCTACCTATGCTGCACATCGGCGACCACGTCTCAGCGACAGCCTGCAGTAAAGCTCTATAGGGTCTTCGCTTCCCCTTGGGGGTCTCCAGACTCCGCACTGGAACGTACAGTTCACCGGGTCCAACGTTGGGACAGTGGCGCTCTCGTTTATCCATTCATGCAAGCCGCTACTGAAGCGGCAAGGTACTACGCTACCTTAAGAGGGTCATAGTTACCCCCGCCGTTGACGGGTCCTTCGTCCTCTTGTACGAGGTGTTCAGATACCCGCACTGGGCAGGATTCAGTGACCGTACGAGTCCTTGCGGATTTGCGGTCACCTGTGTTGTTATTAGACAGTCGGAGCGCCCGAGTCACTGCGACCTGCTCCGTAGAGAGCAGGCATCCCTTCTTCCGAAGGTACGGGACTAACTTGCCGAATTCCCTAACGTCGGTTCTCCCGACAGGCCGTGGCTTTCGCTGCCAGAGCACCTGTGTCGGATCTCGGTACGGACATCGTGCTTGTCTTTTCACGGGCCCTATGTACGGCTGACTTGCGCTATCTCACGGTTCGCTCGCTTCGTGCCGTGACGGCTTCCACGAGTTTCCATAATTCGACCGGGCGAAGGCCCGGCTCAGCGTTCCACACGGCGTCGACGTTTACTGCACGATGGCACTGGAATATTAACCAGTTTCCCGTTGATGCAGTCGAGTTGCGGTGCATCTTAGGACCGGCTGACCCTCGGCTGAGTGGCAGTGCCGAGGAACCCTTGCTCATCAGGCCGTCGAGGTTCTCACCCGACTATCGCTGCTACTGTGACCAGGATTGTCGTTTCTGAACGGTCCACGCGAGCTCTCGCCCGGGCTTCCATCCGAACAGAACGCCAACCTACGCGGTTGCCCTGTGACGGGCACGGCCAGGTCTCGGTGGTAGATTTGAGCCCCGATCATTTTGGGCGCCTCAAACCTCGGCCGGTAAGCTGTTACGCTTTTCTTAGAGGGTAGCTGCTTCTAAGCTCACCTCCCGGCTGTTTAGGGCTTGAGACCACCTTCGAATCGCACTTAATCTACACTTTGGGACCTTAACCCGGCTCTGGGTTGTTCCCCTCATGGTGCACAGGCTTACCCCGCACACCGGACTCCCTTCGTCTACAGCGCCTGCGGGTTTGGAGTTTGACAGGATGGCCGACTCCTCTCGGAGGCGGGTCATCCAATCGGTAGCTCTACCCCGCGGGCTACCTCGGAAGAGGTCATGCTTCGACATGTTTCGGTTGGAACCAGCTGTTGCCAGGCTCGATGGGCCTTTCACCCCTATGCGCAGATCACGAGAGGATATTGTAGAATACCACCTCTAACGGGCCTCCACGTGGCTTTCGCCACGCTTCACCCTGCCTGCGTATAGATCGCCTGGTTTCGGGTCGCACCCAATTGACTCCCCGCGCTTGAACACGGTGGCCCTCGCACGTATGTGCTGCGGCCGTATCGGTTTCCCTGCGCCTTCCTCGGTTCACGAGTTAGACTTGCCAATCAAGTGCACTCCCTGGGTCGTTTTTCAAAACGCACGACACGACGTCGGCTCGTCTCTCTTCCTACTAGAGAATCGCTTCTCGGTCGTTTTGAGAGACGCCTTGTACGCCCTGTCGCTCGATCGCCAGCTGATTTCAGGCCCTATTGCACCGCCCTTCTCGGGGTGCTTTTCAGCGTTCGCTCACGCTACTTGTTCGCTATCGGTCTCGAGGAGTGTTTAGCCTTCTCAGGGGATGCCTGAGTTGTTCACAGAGGATATCCGACCCCTGCTACTCTGGTATTGACGCCAACGGTACTGCACTCTCGTACGGGGTTGTCACCCTGTTTCACGCTCCGTTCCAGGAGACTTCTGAGAGTGGGTCGCGTTTTGGTTGTCAACCCGAACACCACATTGGTCCGAAGACCTTCGGTTTGGGCTGTGTCGCGTTCACTCGCGGTTACTGACGACATCGCGGTTGCGTTCTTTTCCTTCCCTTACTGAGATGTTTCAATTCAGGGAGTTCCCTATTGCGCAAAGCAATTGTAAACGGATTCCGATTCGGAAATCTCGTGTTCTTTCCCTCCATGCGGGTCCCACGAGCTTTTCGCAGCTTGGCACGTCCTTCGTCGGCTCTCGAGCCGAGCCATTCACCAGCTGGCACAGTAGCCAGTAGTGTTGTTGGACGGTTCCGGAAGGAACCTCCAACGGTGTCAAGTGACATAGTGTCACCCGACTGTATATGGTTCACTGACGTTCCACGAACTCGTATGAGTTCAGTGGACGTCTGGATCGCACGTATACACGGTCGTCATCGAATCTCCCTGGCGGGGAGTTCGTCGAACCCTTCCCATCCGCGGTTTCCCGGGATGGTGCATCGGTCGTCGTAACCCAACGGAATCGCGTCTCCCACTTAAGGGGACGGATTCACGCTGGGGGACATGGACTCACTGGGATTCGAACCCAGGGCATCCTCCTTGCAAGGGAGGCACTCTACCGCTGAGCTATGAGCCCACCTTCCCTCGGTGGGAAGGCTCTGCGCTTGTGATGTGTGAACCGTGGTAGTTCGTCGGTGTCCAGATCGGTGGGTGAACGGACACGTGACCATGCATGAGTAGTGACCGTCTTGAGAGACGGTCGAAAGGTGAGCTCGCCCAGAGGGCGAGTCTCGGGTCTGTGGAGGTGATCCAGCCGCAGATTCCCCTACGGCTACCTTGTTACGACTTAAGCCCCCTTGCGAAGCCCAGATTCGACTCGTGAAACGAGCCTCATCCGGACCTCACTCGGGTGCTTTGACGGGCGGTGTGTGCAAGGAGCAGGGACGTATTCACCGCGCGCTTATGACACGCGATTACTACCGAATCCAGCTTCATGTGGGCGAGTTGCAGCCCACAATCCGAACTACGATCGAGTTTCTGAGATTACCGTCTCCTTTCGGAGTAGGAACCCTTTGTCTCGACCATTGTAGCCCGCGTGTTGCCCAGCACATTCGGGGCATACTGACCTACCGTTGCCCGTTCCTTCCTCCGTGTTGGCCACGGCGGTCTCCCTACTGTCCCCAGCCACTTCGCAGTGCTGCTGGCAAGTAAGGATGCGGGTCTCGCTCGTTGCCTGACTTAACAGGACGCCTCACGGTACGAGCTGACGGCGGCCATGCACCTCCTCTCTGAAACTCGGATAAGGTCATCAACCTGATCGTCATTATTACAGTCGATGCTGGTGAGATGTCCGGCGTTGAGTCCAATTAAACCGCAGGCTCCTCCGGTTGTAGTGCTCCCCCGCCAATTCCTTTAAGTTTCATCCTTGCGGACGTACTTCCCAGGCGGCCTGCTTAGCGGCTTCCCTACGGCACAGCACCCACTCGTAGTGGGAGCCACACCTAGCAGGCATTGTTTACGGCTAGGACTACCCGGGTATCTAATCCGGTTCGAGACCCTAGCTTTCGTCCCTCACTGTCGGATCCGTTCTCGCGACGTGCTTTCGCCATCGGCGGTCCGTCCAGGATTACAGGATTTCACTCCTACCCCGGACGTACCCGTCGCGCCTTCCGGTCCCAAGCCACACAGTTTCCACCGGACGCCCACCCGTTGAGCGGGTGGATTTTCCGATGGACTTGTGCGGCCAGCTACGGACGCTTTAGGCCCAATAAGATCGGCCATCACTCGGGCTGCCGGTATTACCGCGGCGGCTGGCACCGGTCTTGCCCAGCCCTTATTCGTCCACCTCCCTACGGTGGACAAAAGCGTAGGCTCTATGCCTACGCACTTGGGATTCCCTTATCGCACTGTCGTGCAGTGTAAAGGTTTCGCGCCTGCTGCGCCCCGTAGGGCCCGGAATCTTGTCTCAGATTCCGTCTCCGGGTTCTCACTCTCATGACCCGTACCGATTATTGGCACGGTGGGCCGTTACCCCACCGTCTACCTAATCGGCCGCAGCCACATCCTTCGGCGCCGGAGCATTTAGCACAGTCCTCATTCCAGGTGGACTGTGGTATCTACTATTAGCCTCAGTTTCCCGAGGGTATTGTAGTCCGAAGGGTAGTTTGGCCACGTGTTACTGAGCTATTCGCCACGAGTCTGAACTCGTGCGACTAGCATGGCTAAATCGAATCCCAATAGCAATGGCCTCCGGCAGGATCAACCGGAATGTATAACCTCCGAACCTGGTTCCCGGCTCGGAGGGGGTGTTGGCGGGTTTTGACTCGCGATGAGTCAAAACACCATTGCATGGTCTATGTGGTGTCCGGGTCAGCCAGCGATCTGGATGACACCGAACTACCACGGCTCACATCAGATTTCCTCTTACGCCGGAGCGCAGGGGGCGAAATCCTCATCTTCGCGGACTTGATTGTACCCTTCGAGGGGACATAAACCCATCGAAGCGTTCCAAGTCCAGCGAAACCGGGCCGAGTTGAACGGCCCGAGTTCGCGGATGCGTTCTTCGCATTAGTCACGATGCCCGGGTTGTATTTAACCCCGTCGAAGCATCGACGCCACGTCATGCGGTTTCATGCCGGGGAACTGTGAACGAACCCACAGCTACGCGAGACGGTATCAAAAAAGGTCGAACGGCCCCGGCGGTTACTCCTCGTCGATGTACTCAATTCCTTGCTTCGAGACGTTGGCCTTCGTGATGTCGTTGAGGTCGTTGAGCCAGAATTCGTCGTCCGCCTCGTCGACCTCGGGGGCGCTATCCTTCCAGGCCCAGCCCTCGTACTCGTGGACCTTTTTTGTGCCTTTCTCACGGAGACGGAGCGTGGTTCGCTCCGCCTCCTCCTCGGAGGGAGCCGGCTCGAGCGTTCGGGCCGCTTTGAGCGCGGCCTGACGGGGCATGTTCCCAGAGAACTCGCTCGGTTCCGATCCGTCTTCCTCTCGAAGGGCGAAGTTTCGCTTACCGTCTTCACGTACCATGGTTTGTGCTCCATGCGAATCCAACACACAGTGTGTAATAAATATATCGGGTAAATGAAAGCTGATCGGCAAAAGATTTTTATATTAACTCCGTCCGGGCTAGCGGTTTTAGCCGGTCAAAATCGAACGATTCTGAACGGCGGGACGAAGGGTAACACAAACCGACCGTCCGTGCGCGGCTGGCGCGGGCGACTGCGAGGCGACGAAAGAGCGAACCGAGGGCACCGAATGAGGGTCTCGGACCGCCCGGTGGGCCCGTGGAGTGCGGATTCGGGTAAACAACACTTATGTGTCTGCTATGGCGAAGTGCGACCAGTACAACCGCGATGGTCCGTAAAAAGAAGCTCAGCCCCAGTGGCGCCAAGGACGACGAGGGGGAGTACCACAACGTCCACGTGAATCTCCACGAGGACGAGCTCGCCGTCGCCGGCATGGAGATCGGCGACGAGGTGTTCGTGCGGGTCCGAGACGGGAAGATAATCATCCAGAAGGCAGATTCAAATCCCGAGCAACTCGAGCACGACTTCTGAACCGGATCTCGTTTTCGGCCTTCGCCCGGGCCGCCGACTCGCCGCCGCGAGCGACCGCGACGCCGGCGTGCGACGCGCGGGCGACCGCCCGTCGGTCGGCGGATTGATGCCCGCTCGTAACGAGGTGGAAACGATGGGCGCGTACGACCTGTTGAAGCCGGCCCTATTCGGTCTGCCGGCGGAGACGGCACACGGGATGACACACCGGTTGTTGCGGACTGTACAGGGGACTCCGGTCGAGACCGCACTGCGCGAGCGGTACGTCGTCGACGACCCGCGGCTGCGGGTCGAGGCGTTCGGAAACTCGTTTCCGAACCCGATCGGCGTGGCCGCCGGGTTCGACAAGAACGCGGAGGTGCCGCGCGCGCTCGCGTCGCTCGGGTTCGGCCACGTCGAGGTCGGCGGCGTGACGGCCGAGCGACAGCCGGGGAACCCGCGGCCGCGACTGTTCCGACTCCGCGAAGACGAGGCGCTCATAAACCGGATGGGATTCAACAACGAGGGCGCGGACGCCGTGGGCGCCCGGCTCGACCGGGATCCGATGCCCGACGTGCCGGTCGGGATCAACATCGGGAAGTCGAAGTCGACGCCGCTCGCGGACGCGCCGGACGACTACCTGTACACGTACGAGCGCGTCGCGGACGCGGGCGACTACTTCGTCGTCAACGTCTCGAGTCCGAACACGCCCGGGCTTCGGGAGCTGCAGAACCGCGAGGCGTTAGAGGAGATACTCGGCGGGCTCGCGGACGCGGGCGCGAGTCCCCTCCTCGTGAAGCTCTCGCCGGACCTGCCGGAGCCCGCGGTCGGGGACGCACTCGGGGTCGTCGACGACCTCGGTCTCGACGGGGTCATCGCGACCAACACCACGACCTCCCGGCCGGAATCGTTGGAGAGCCCGAACCGCGCCGAACGCGGCGGCCTCTCCGGGAAACCCATCGAGGACCTCGCCACCGACCGGATCCGGTTCGTCGCCGAGCGAACCGACGTCCCCGTGATCGGGGTCGGCGGGGTCGCTGACGCGGCGGGGGCGTACGAGAAGATACGCGCCGGGGCCTCGCTCGTGCAGCTGTACACGGGACTCGTGTACGAGGGACCGAGCCTCGCCCGCGACATCAACGAGGGACTGCTCGAACTGCTCGACCGAGACGGCTTCGACTCAGTCGACGACGCGGTCGGGGCGGACCTGTAGAAGACGGTGTCGACGGGCGGCGGTCGGCTTACGCCTCGGCGCGGACGATGACGACGACGTCGTCGGCCTCGAGCAGCTCTCCGTCGCCTCGGTACTGTCGCTCTTCCTCGATCGAGAACTCGTCGCCGACGAGCGTGACGCCGGCGACGCGGAGCTCGTCGCCGTCGATCTCGTACTCCTCCCGCGCGACGGCGGCCTCGATGTCGCCGACTTGGTTCCCGTACTTGGGGCCCACGGTCGCGTAGTCGAGGTCGATCCCGGTGATCACCGTCTCGACCGGTGCGTCCTCGTCGGGGTGGACCGTCAGGTCGGCGACGTGCATCACGCCCGTGATGTCGTCCTCGAAACCGCGAACGTCCGCGTACACCTCGACGGCGTCGAGCTCCGCGTTCAGCGGGAGCTGGTTCTCGCTCTTGTACTTCCGGAGGACGCCGACGACGGCCGTGGCCGCCGCGCCGGCCTCGTGGTCCGCTTCCAAGCCGAGCGGCTCGGGCCAGTCGGCGAGGTGGATCGAGTCGCGCGCGCCGTCGGCGATCGGCGCGTCGACCGCGTCGGGGTCGCTCGCTCCGTCCGCGTACATGTCGTGCCAGAGCTCCTCCGTCACGTGCGCGAGCAGGGGCGCGAACAGCTTCAGGAACCGGCGGTGCGCCGTCCTGAGGGTGTACGCCACGGCGGCGTCCTCGCGCTGCTTGGCGATCTCGAGGTAGTCGTCGCAGAACGTGTTCCAGAAGAAGCTCCGGAGCTCGTCGCGGGCCTTCGAGAACGCGCGGTCCTCGAACAGCTCGGTGAGCCGCTCGACCCGGTCGTCGAGCTCGGCGAGCAGCCAGCGGTCGAGCTCGCGGAGTTCCTCGTCGGCCGGCGCGTCCGGGTACGGCTCCGGCGCCAGCGACTCGACGAGCTTCGAGGCGTTCCACAGCTTCCGGATCAGCTTCTCGCCCGCGCGGAGGTCCTTCTGCTTGAACGGGAAGTCGTCGCCGACGGCGGTGCCGGCGGCCCAGTAGCGCGTGGCGTCGACGGGGAACTCCGCGAGCACTTCCTCGGGCTCGACGACGTTGCCGACGGACTTCGACATCTTCTCGCGGTTCTCGTCGAGGACGTGACCGTTGATCATCGTCTCCTCGAACGGGACCTCGCCGGTGTGCTCGTAGCACTTCACCAGCGTGTGGAACAGCCAGAAACTGATGATGTCGTGGCCCTGCGGCCGGAGGTCGAACCGGTACAGCTCCGGGTGCTCCATGGTGAACTCCTCGGCCTCCTCGTCCCAGTCCCAGCCGGCGTTGATCAGCGGCGTCAGGCTGGAGGTGGCCCACGTGTCGAGCACGTCGTCCTCGGGTTCGAACGCGTCGTGCCCGCACTCGGGGCAGGCGTCGACCGGCGGATCGTCCGAGAGGGGGTCGACGGGGAGGTCGGCCTTCTCGGCGACGACGACCTCGCCGCAGTCCTCGCAGTACCACACCGGGAACGGAATGCCTGAGGAGCGCTGGCGAGAGATGAGCCAGTCCCACTGGAGCCCCTCGACCCAGTGCTCGTACCGGGTGAACATCTTTTCGGGGGACCACTCCATCTCCCGCCCGATCTCGAGGTACTCGTCGGTCTTGTCGAGCATCTCGATGTACCACTGTTCGGTGACGAGGAACTCGACGCTCGTCCCGCAGCGCTCGTGGACGTTGACGGTGTGCGTGATGTCGCGGCGGTCGAGCAGCGCGCCCGCCTCGTCGAGGTCCTCGACGATGGCCTCGGCGGCCTTCGAGGAGTGCATCCCCTCGTACCCCTCGGCGACGTCGGTCATGTGGCCGGACTCGTCGATGGCGACGCGGAGGTCCAGATCGTGGACCTGGTACCACTCGATGTCGTTCTGGTCGCCGAACGTACAGCACATCACGATGCCGGAGCCGGTCTCCATGTCGACGCGCTCGTCGGCGATGATCGGAACTTCGTGGCCGAACAGCGGGACCTCGGCGGACCCGCCGACGAGGTTCTGATTCGCCTCGTCGTCGGGGTGGACGAAGACCGCGACGCAGGCCGGGAGGAGCTCGGGTCGCGTCGTCGAGATGACGAACTCCTCGGGGCCGTCGGCGGTCCCGTCATCCCCGGCCACGGGGAAGGCGATGTCGTTGAAGTGGCTGGCCTGCTCGTCGTCCTCCGTCTCGACCTGCGAGATCGCGGTCTCGCACTCGGGACACCAGATCGCGGGGGCCTTCTCGCGGTACTCGCGGCCCTGGTCGTACAGGTCGACGAACGACAGCTGGGAGACGCGCTGGACGCGCGGCTCGATCGTCTGGTAGGTGTGGTCCCAGTCGACGGAGACGCCGAGCGACTGGACGTTCTCGGTGAACTGCTCCTCGTAGTCAGCACAGACCTCGCGGCACTTCGCCTGGAACTCGCGGCGCTCGAAGTCTTGATGGCGGATGTCGAGTTCGTCCTCGGTCAGCCGCTCGGAGGCGATGCCGTTGTCGTCGTAGCCGAACGGGAAGAACGTCTCGCCGCCGTTCATGCGCTCGAAGCGCGCGACGAAGTCCTGGAGGGTGAACCCGTACAGGTGACCCATGTGGAGGCTCCCCGATACCGTCGGCGGGGGGGTGTCGATGGAGAAGACGGTGTTCGGGTCGACCGGGTCGTCGTCGGGGTAGGCGTACGTCTCCTCGTCGACCCATCGCCGCTGCCACCGCGGCTCGACGGTCTCGGGGTCGTACTCACCACTGGGCATTTCACGCTCACCTTCCCGCGGTTCCCCCTTAACGGCCTCGGTTGTAGGGGCGCGCGCTACGCCGCGTCGCCCGCCTCGGGACTCACACCACGTCGTCGAGGTCGTGCTCGGCGGCCATCCGCGAGGCCTCCGCGGCGAACCGCTCGGCCTCTTCGTCGGGGCTCTCCCCGAGCGCGCTCTCGTCGACCTCGCGGCCGGCGGTGATCCCGTCGCCCGTGACGAGCCGCTGTTCGGCGAGTTCCTTCGTGTGCATCCGCTCGCCGTCCTCAGTGGCGTAAGTGAGCCGCACGAGCCCCTTCGAGTCGAACTGCCGGTCGACGAGCCAGACCGTAGTCATACGCGGCGATGGGTGCCTGCGAGGCTTAAAAAGGACGGTCGGGCTGTGAGAAATCGGCGGCGAAAATCGATTTCGGAGAGCGGTCGCGGTCGGGGAGACTCAAAGGGGCAGTTACCGGTGATTTGCTTCGAATTCGACTCGGCAGCGGGCCACGCCGCTCGTCGCCAGCGCTTTGTACCGCGTCGCCGAAGTGGGAGGCATGCGCGTGAAGTTCGACCGCGACACCTGCGTCGGGATGTATCAGTGCGTCGCCGAGTGGGACGCCTTCGAGAAGAACCTGAACGACGGGAAAGCCGACCTGCGGGGGAGCGAAGAAGAGGAGGAGGACGTGTTCGTGGTCGAGGTGCCCGACGGCGAGGAGTTCGACGCGAAGTTCGCGGCGCGGGTCTGCCCGGTCGACGCCATCGAGGTGTACGACGACGACGGCGAGCAGGTGGTGTGAACGACCGCGGGTTCTCGATCGATCACTTATGAATCGCTACTGGTAGATCGACGGCGAACACCTCCAAAACCCTCCAGTCGCGAGGACTCGCGCATCTCGTTGGGCTCCTCGTACCCTTATCAGGGCGCCCCGAGGCACGCACCGAGATGAACAATCGCTAAGGGCGCCGATCTCCGTCCGCTTCGGTTTATAAGCGATCAGCCAGGTCCTCGGCGAAGTACGTGACGATCAGGTCGGCGCCCGCGCGCTTGAGCGACAGCAGCGACTCGTGGGCGGTCGCCTCCAGATCGAGCCACCCCTTCTCGGCGGCGGCGTGTAGCATCGCGTACTCGCCGGAGACGTTGTACGCGGCGACGGGGTGTTCGAACTCCCGCCGGAGGTCGGCGACGACATCGAGGTACGGGAGCCCGGGTTTCACCATCAGCACGTCCGCGCCCTCCTCAGCGTCGATCCGGGCCTCGCGGAGCGCCTCGCGGCGGTTCGCGGGGTCCATCTGGTAGTGGCGGCGGTCGCCGAAGGCGGGCGCCCCGTCGGCCGCGTCGCGGAAGGGGCCGTAGAACGACGACTCGTACTTGACGGCGTAGCTCATGATCGCCACGTCCTCGTGGCCGGCCCTGTCGAGCGCCTCGCGGATCGCCCGCACCTGCCCGTCCGTCATCGCGGAGGGCGCGACCATGTCCGCGCCCGCGTCGGCCTGCGAGACGGCGGTCTCCGCGAGCAGTTCCAGCGTCTCGTCGTTCTTTACGGTGAGCGTCGGATCCGTCTCCGCCGCCGCCTCGATCACCCCGCAGTGGCCGTGGTCGGTGTACTCGCAGAGGCAGACGTCACCGATGACGTAGGCGTCGGTCTCGGCGGCGATACGGCGGATCGCGCGCTGGACGACCCCGTCTTCGGCGTACGCCCGACTTCCCTCCGGGTCCTTCGACTCGGGGACCCCGAAGAGGATCACGGCCTCGACGCCAGTCTCGCGGACTTCCTCGACGCGGTCGACGGCCTCGCTCACGGGGACGCGCTCGTGGCCCGGCATCGTCTCGATCGGGACGCGCTCGTCGGTCGTCGCGTCGACGAAGACGGGCGCGACGAGGTCCGACGCAGACAGCGAGTGCTCGCTGACGAGCGGACGGACGCCGTCGGTCCGGAGCCGCCGCGGCCGGTCGGTGGGGTGCATACCGGAGCGTTGGCTCCGGGCGGTCTTTTATGATCCGTCCGCGGCGAGTCGACGCGGGAGGTGCGGGAGGTCGGCCGAAGACGACGAGGAGGGGCTCTACTCCGACGACTCGACGTCGATCCGGTCGCGGAGCGACGCGAGCTCGTCCGACTCCGCGAGCTCCTCGACGCGTTCCTTGAAGTGCTCCTCGCAGAGGCCGACGACCACGCCGCTCTGCTCGGCCTCGTACGTGGCCTCTCGGTCGCAGTAGTGACACCGCATAGTCGCTACTCTATCGGCGTTGGGCTTAATCTTGTTCGTCGATCGGGAGGGATCCGGTCCCCTTCGCGGGCGGGTCGGGCAGCCGGTCGCGGACGGGCTCGAACGCCTCCGCGGTCAGCCCCGCCTCGGCGAGGGTCCGCTTGTGAGCGTCGCTCCCGCCCGTCAGGAGGAGGTCGCTCTCCGCGGCGACCCGCTCGACCCGCGCGTCGTCGACCGGGCGGCCGTACGGGTAGAACCGCTCCACCGCGTCCAGCTCGCGGGCGACGTCGAGCGCGGCGTCGACGTCGTCGTACCGGAAGGGGTGCGCGAGCCCGACGAACGCACACGCGTCCCGGAGGAGCTCGACGCCGCGCTCCAGCCCGGTCACCTCGCGGGCGACGTAGCAGGGCCCGTCGTTCCCGATCAGCTCGTCGAAGGCGCCCGCGTAGTCGTACGGGGCCGCCGACTCCTCGATGGCGCGGGCGATGTGCGGTCGCCCGAGGCCGGGGCGAGGCTCGACGCCGAGACCGATCGGCTGCAGGCGGACCGACAGCGCCGCGGTGCGGTCGACCGCGTACCCGAGCAGATCGAGCCGCTCGAAGCCGGCGTCGACGCGCAGTTCGATCCCTCGAACGACGAGGAGCCCCTCGCGCTCGACGACGGGCGCGTCGAGGTCGGGGTGGACCCGGTCGTGGTCGGTGACGGCGACGCAGTCGAGGCCCGCGTCAGCGGCGGTCGCCGCGAGCTCCGCGACCGTCATGGTGCCGTCCGAGACGGTGGTGTGCGCGTGGAGGTCGGCGACGATCCGGTCCGTGTCCATGAGTCCCGTTCGTCGACCCCCGTACTAAGCGCCGACGATAGTCGCCTGTGAACGCACACCAATATAAGGAAATATAATTAGATATCCTCGACTAAGGTTGTGCATGGACAATCATTAAGAACCATCGGGGATTTCCACCTGATGATGCGCTTGAACGGCGTCGACGACCGACTCGAACGGCACCAATATCCGACGACCTCGGAGGAACTGATCGCGGCCCACGGGAACGCGACCGTAGAGCTCGCGGAGGGATCCGAGCGTCTCGGTGACGTGCTAGAGCGGTTCGGAGAGCAGACGTTCGACGACGCGGAAGACGTGTTCACCACGCTCCGCGCCGGTGTCTGTCACCGCGGAGTCGGTCGCCGGTTCTACTCGGACCGCGACCCGACGACCGACGCCGAGGACGGGCCGTCGCCGGTCTCGTTCTGAACGGGGCCGCAGACCGGGGTCATTTTTCCGCCGCTGCCGCGTCGCCAGCGCCGCGAGCGTCGCCGACGGTGACGTTCACATCGTGTCCGGCGCGTGGCGGGTGTGCGGCGCGTGACGGAGACGATCCGACGCCACACCAGCCGACGCTACACCCAGTCGATCGCCGGCGACAGGTCGATCGGCACCGATCCCTTCCTGTATCCCTCCACGCGCCCGTTCGGGCGCGCACGAAGGACGACCGCCGGGCGGTGCCGGACGTCCGGCTCGGCGCCCCGGACCGCGGCCCAGTCGTCCGCGGGGAACGAGGTGCAGTCGACGAGCAGCGTGACGCCCCCGCCGTGCGCCTCTAGCTGGCCGCTCGTCTTCGTCTCGGCGGTGTCGCGGACCGCCGCGACGGGGCCGCTCGCGGACCGGTTCGAGGCGGGCTGCGGCCGCGTCACCTCGACGAGAAACGAGCGCCCGGTGTCCGGATCGGTCGCGCGGAAGTCGAGCGAGTGTCCGGTCGTCACCTCGATCTCGGGGGTCACGTCGTAGCCGGACTCGCTGAGGATCCGCGCCGCGGTGAACTCCGCCATCGTCGCGCTCATCCGCACGAGGTCGAGGGACGCCGACGTGCCCAGCTTGCCCGCCATCGTCTCGCGGTAGTCGTCGAGGATTCCCGGCCGGAGCGTCTCCTCGACGAACCCGGTTCCCTCTTCGCGCGTCGCGTCCGGGAACCCGGCCGCGTGGTCGCGGAAGAACGCCCGCGTCGTCTCCGCGCCGTCCTTCGAGCAGAACACGGGGAGGAAGTACCACGAGACGTGCGGGTACGCCGCGAGCCACGGCTCGTCGTCGTGCAGCGCCGCGAGCAGCTCCCGCTGGACCCACCGCGAGACCGGGTACGGGACCTCGTCGAAGGCGTACTTGTCCGTGCGCCACAGCTCGCTGGGCGTCTCGGTGTTGCCGATCCAGTATCCGGTCGGGCCGCCGCTCGCCCCCGCGGGCGGGTCGCCGTCGTCGTCGGTCCAGCAGAACAGGGCGAACGAGCCGTCGTCCATGTCGAACCGCCGCGCGTCGTACCCGGGCGGAGGGCTGAACCACGGGTCGCTCGCGGTCGCTCCGAGGTTGTCGTCGAGCGGCCGCTCGAGCTGCGAGCGGACCCGGTCGGCGCTCCACCGACCGGGAGCGCGCCTGAATCGGAGCGGTTGTGCCACGGCGGTGCTACCGGTCGCCGGGTCTAATCGCTTCCGGTGGCGCGAATGCGACGCCGCCCGGCCGCGTCGTCGTTATCGTTTCGATGAACAGACAATTCACCGACACATATATCAACGATTATATCTAAGGTATGGTGTACCATGTCAATGGGTGCCTATGACGAGGCCGAACACGAGCGTCGCGAGAAGAAGACCAGCGAAGTCGACGCCGACTTCGACGCCGAGCGGCCGGAGTACTCCGGATCGCTCACGTACGACTCCGGCGACTCCGCGGAGGCACTCCTCGACAAGTTCCAGGAGCTGCAGGGCGAGTGAGACGGCGACTCGGACCGCGTTTCTGCGGATCCGTCGACTTCCTTCTGAACCAATGACCGCGGAGTAGCGAGCCGACGAGCGGCGGAACCGGCGAGCGGCGGGACCGACGAGTAGCGAGGCCGAGCGCCTCCGAGACCGAAATCCGTGAGCGCGGCGGCTCTCGGAGGGGACCGATCGGTCAGGTCAACGCGATCGCGGCCGAGCAGACGATCGCGACCGCGAGGACGTGACCGACGACGGCGCCGAGCAGGATCGGTTCCTCGAGCAGGAACGGGACGAGCACCAGTTGGAGCGCCGAGAATCCGATGTTCTCCGCGTCGAGACGCCTGACCCGCGAGGCCTCGCTCGGGGAGAGATCGACGTTCACCGCCCGCCAGAGGGCGACGACCGCGCTCCACCACGACGTACCGATCCGGTAGGTGAGGTCCCACAGGATCAACAGGGTGAGGTACACCACCGGGATCGGCGGGTTGGGACCGAACAGGCGCTCGATCAGCGTCCCGTCCCACGCGATCACGTACGTGAGCAGCGCGATGAACGCGAGCACGCCGAGAACGATCTCGATACTCGACCCGAACAGCAGCCGCTTGTGCTCGGGAGGCGTCGAGAGGCGGCGGTTAGCGGCGCCGAGCCGGTGCATCTCGACGCTTCCGATCGCCGCGACGAGGACGGCCACCGTCCCCGCGAGGACCGCGTCCCACAGCCCGTAGTACCAGCCGAGCGCGAGGACGCCGATCTGAAACAGGAGGAACTGGATCGCGACGGCGAGCGTACGGGAGATCCCCAGGCCGGGAATCCCGCCGACGAGGCTCTCGTACACCCACGTCTCGCCGTAGTTCCGGCTCACGGTTCGACCTCGACGTCGGTCGCCGAGACCGCTTCGGTCGGGTCGCCGCGGCGGGGGCGGTCGATCGCCCTCGCGACGGCGACCTCGAAGGGCGTCTGTTCGATCGGCACGAGGTCGCGAATCCGGTCGTCCTCGACGATCACGGTGTTGCGGAGTCCCTCGACGAGCGAGCGAGCCAGGTAGGGGTTCACGTCGGTCACCAGTCGGAGCCACTTCGCCGATAGCTCCGGGCTCAACACCGGCACGCGGATGATCCACAGCCTGTGCCCGAGCTGTCGGCGGGTTCGGCGGAGTATCTCGGCGTAAGTCAAGACGTCTGGCCCCCCGATCTCGAACGTGTCGTCTCGCGTTTCCGGGGCTTCGAGGACGCCGGTGAGGTAGCCGACGACGTCGTCGATCGCGATCGGCTGACAGAGCGTGTCGACCCACTTCGGCGTCGTCATCACCGGGAGCCGGCTCGCGAGCCCGTGGATGACATCGAAGCTCGCGCTCCCGGCACCGATAATGATGGCCGCCCGCAAGGTGGTCAGCGCCGGGTTGCCCGTCTCGAGGATCCGCTCCACCTCGCGGCGGGATCGGAGGTGTTCGGAGAGCTCTTCGCGGTCCTCCCCGAGGCCGCCGAGGTAGATCACGCGGTCGACGCCCGCGGCCGACGCCGCCTCGACGAAGTTGGTCGCGCAGTTGCGGTCGCGTTCCTCGTAGCCGGGACCGCCGTCCATGGAGTGGACGAGGTAGTAGGCGGCGTCGACCGGGTCGCCGTCGATCTCGAACGCCGGCGGGAGGGTGTCGGGCTCCAGGAGGTCGCCCTCGACGACGTGGACCCCGGGGGGCGGAGCGTAGCCGTCGGCGTCGCGGACCAGGGCGACGACGTCGTGGCCGCGGTCGAGGAGCGTCGGGACGAGCCTGGTACCGACGAATCCCGTGGCGCCGGTGACGAGCACGCGCATACCGATCACTCGGGCGGGAGGACTATAAGCACCGGTCACGGCGATTCGCGTCCGGGTTCGGGGGCGGCGGGCCCCTCGGTCGCCGGGACCGATCCCTAGAAGGGCCCGCGCGGTGCTCGTTGGGACATGCACGCAGGCGAGTACGAGCCGGTTCGTGGGGTACCGGACCTGTACGTCCACGACACCGGGATGTTCGACACCGACGAGTACGGGGCCGTGTACGTGTACGACGCCGATCGCCCGATCGTGATCGACACCGGCACCGGCGCGAACCGCGAGGCGCTGTACGAGACGATAGCCGAGGTCGGGATCGGTCGCGAGGAGCTCGCGTGGATCCTGCCGACCCACGCCCATCTCGACCACGCCGGCGGGGCGGGTCACCTCGCCGAGCGCTACCCGAGCGCGGAGGTCGTCGTGCCGGAGAAGGGAGTGCGACACCTCGTCGACCCGGAGGCGCTCGTCGCCGGGACGAAGTCCGCGGTGGAAGACCAGTGGCGGTACTACGACGACCCCGAGCCGGTTCCCGAAGGCCGGATCTCGGGGCTCGCGGAGGGCGACCGGATCGACCTCGGGGACCGCGAGCTGGTCGTTCACGAGGCGCCGGGGCACGCGCCCCACCACGCGATCTATCACGACCCCGACGCCGACGTCGTCTTTACCGCCGACGCGGCCGGGATCTACGTCCCCGCGGTCGACGGGATCGAGCCGACGACGCCCCCCCCGCAGTTCGACCTCGACCAGTGCCTCGCCGACGTCCGGACGATAGAGGGGCTCGAACCGGACGTCCTCTGTTTCGGGCACTTCGGCCCCCGCAAATACGAGCCGAAGCTGACCGGCGAGATCAAGCGCGCGTACGTGGAGTGGGTGGAGGCGATCCGCGAGAAGCGCGAGGAACTCGGCGACGACGACGCGGTCGTCGAGCACTTCGAGGCGGCGGCGGAGCGAGACGTCGAGTTCTGGAACCCGGAGCGCGCCCGCGCCAACGCGAGTCTGAACGTTCGGGGCGTCCTCGGGTACCTCGACTACGTCGCGGAGAACGAGGGGGAGTGACCCCAGCGGCGTGGCGCTCCCGACGGAAACTGCCTAAACCCCGCGTCGCCTAGGTCCGACTCATCAATGGGCATCTTCGACACGATCCGCGCCGTGCTCGGGACGAGCGCCGAGACGGACGCGACCCGCGAGGCCGACCCAGAGGACCTCTTCGGGATGTCGACCGCGTACATGACGATGGAGGCGGACCTCGGCTACGACCACTGCGGGGAGGCCGCGCTGTGTTTCTCCGGCGTGGATAGCACTCGCTTCGACGACGCCGTCGAGACCGTCGAGGCCATCCTGGAGGCCGGCGAGATCGAGACGGGGACGGGGTTCCACCGCCACGAGGACGACCACGGCTACCAGTGGTTCGTCCTCGAGGACGACGACCCGGAGGACCTCGTGACGAGCGTCCACTTCGCGGCCGATCAGTTCATCGAGGAGGGGTTCGGGTCCAGACTGCTCGCCGCCGTCTTCGGCTTCGAGCGCGGCGACGTCGACGCCTACTGGATCTACTCGTTCCGGCGCGGCGCGTACTACCCGTTCTCGCCGAAGGGGACGAGCGACCGGAACCAGCAGGTCGAGTTCAAGCTCCAGTCCGTCCTCGACGGGGAGCTCGGCTTGGAGGACGACGAGTCGTACTGGTACCCGCTGTGGCCGGACGCCCCCGGGAACCGCCCGTGGGAGTGAGCCGATGAGCGCGTCGACGTCGGAGGGAGAGACCGGATCGGCGCCGGAGCCGGAACCGGACGACGGTCCTTCCGCCGACCCCTCGAACCCCGGCGGGTACGACGCCCGCGACGCCCCGAGGAAACGGGTCGTTCGGGCGGTCGCGGTGCAGGCCGCGGTGCTGAGCGCCGCGGTCCACCTGCTGTGGGCGTGGCCGCGGCTGGGCGGTCAGGGCGATCCGCGCCCCTACGTGTTCCTGCTCGGCGGGGCGTTCACGGTCGCCGTCGCGGTCGCGACNNCGGAGCCCGCGACGGCGACGTTCGAGGTCCGGGGCTCGGAGTTCCTCGGCCACGTCGCCCCGGTGGACACGGTCGAGGAGGCCGAGGAGTTCATCGAGCGCGTCGGAGCGGAGTACGGCGACGCGACCCACAACGTGCCGGCGTACCGGGTGCCCGCGGGCGAGGCGTCCGAGCGGACGCCCGGGCGCGAGCCCATGCTCCGGGAGTACTCCTCCGACGACGGGGAGCCCTCCGGGTCGGCCGGGAAGCCGGCGCTCAACGTGCTCCAGCAGCGCGAGATCCGCAACGTCGTCGCCGTGGTGACCCGCTACTACGGCGGGACGAACCTCGGGGTCGGGGGGCTCGCGCGAGCCTACTCGCGGGCGGTGAAGGAAGGCGTCGACGCGGCCGGGGTCGTCGAGGAGCGGCCGCACCGGCGGCTGGTCGTGGAGACGGGGTACGACGACTCGGGGACCGTTCGGGGCGTGATCGAGTCCTCCGGCGTCGCGTTCGACGCCGACTACGAAGAACGCGTGCGGTTCGAACCCCGCGTTCCGGTGGCCGAGGTCGACGAACTGGTCGAACGGCTCAACAGCGCGACGAGCGGTCGGGTCGAGATCGACCGGTAGACCGCGGAGTCGGCGGGCGAGGAGGGTTCGAATGGCGAACGGGCGACGGAGTCGAAACGGAACGGCCCCGCGGCGGTGCGTCGCGCTCCCGCCCAGTGCGCCGCGGGCGACGGTCACGTCACGGGCGGGTGTGGCGGCGGTATCCGACTTCAGCCGTCGACCGGTCGGACCCGATACGGAGGCAGCGACGGCTACGAGAACTTTCGAACGGTCATCTCTAGGGTGTCGAGGTCGAGGATCGGCGCGTAGCCGGCGTCGGGGTCGATGTTGACGGATTTCTGAAAGTCGGTCTGCGCCTGCCAGCAGCCGGAGTTGACGGCGAGGACGTTGTGGTACTTCCCCCAGCCGAGCTTGTGGACGTGCCCGGTGTGGAACACGTCGGGGACGTTCTCGATGACGAGGTAGTCGCGCTCCTCCGGGGCGACGCGGGTGTGGCCGCCGAACTGCGGGGCGACGTGGCGCTTCTTCAGCAGTTGGTACATCGCCTTGTGCGGCTCGTCGTAGCTCGCCTTCTCCTCGGGGAGCTCCGCGATCACCTCGTCGAGCGAGACGCCGTGGTACATCAGTACGTCGACGCCTTCGACGCTGACGGTGGCCGGGTTCGAGACGATCTGCGCGTCGTGGACGTCCATGATGTCGCGGATCTCGTCGTTGAACCCGGGCTGGGGCTCGGCGAGCCTGACCGCGTCGTGGTTCCCCGGGATCATCACGACCTCGGTGTCCGCCGGCACCTCCTTGAGGTGCTCCGAGAACGCCTCGTACTGATCGTAGATGTCGACGATCTCCAGCTCCTCGTCCTGATCGGGATAGACGCCGACCCCCTCGACCATGTCGCCGGCGAGAAGGATGTACTCGACCGGCTCGGCCTCGGGCGTGTGGAGCCAGTCGGTGAAGCGGTGCCAGGCGTCGGCCATGAACTCGTCGCTGCCGACGTGGACGTCGGAGATCAGCGCGGCCTGGACGTGGCGGTCGGCCGCCCCGGTTCTGTGGGTACGGGGAACGTCCGGGAAGTGCAGCGAGTCGGCGAATAAGATTCCGGAGTCGTCAGCGAGCGTCCCCTCGACGGCGACGCACTCGTCCATCAGGATCTCGTCGACGACGTCGGCGAGCCCCTTGTCTTTCATCACCAGCGCGGGGAACGTCCCGGTGGTGTCCTCCAGTTCGACGAGCCAGTGGCCGGACTTCGTCGAGCGGATATCGTTGACGAGCCCGATCATCGCGGCGTCGCTGCCGCCGGGCATGTCCGCGATCGCCTCGGCGGGCCGGTGGTTGACGCGACCCCGAAGGACCTTCGAGAGACGCTCGTACCGGTCGCGAAACGTCCGGACGAAGTCGGCGTACTCGCCGGTACCGGTGCTCCGTCCCGTCATGTCGTTGCCGACCTCCAGCTCTCTGCGGTCCGCGTCGCGGTCGGAGCGCCCGTCGGTCGAATCGGTGCGAACGTCATCCCCGGACCCCTCCGTTTCGACTGGAGATCGGCCCGTATCAAGGGCTGAGTCAGGGTTCGAGCCGGTCGGGGCTCCGGAGTCGGCGCCGGGGTCAGCGTCGGCGTGACGGTCAGCGGCGGCGTGACGGTCAGCGGCGGCGTGACGGTCAGCGGCGGCGCCGGAGTCAGCGGCGGCGCCGGAGTCAGCGTTGGCGCCTGGGGCGGCGTTGGCGCCAGGGTCAGCATCGGCGCCGGTCGTGATCTCGGAATCGGCGACGTCGTCGGAACCGACCGCCGTGCGGACGTGGTCGGCGGTGATCCGGAGGGCGTCGTCGGGTGCGCGGTCGACAGCCGATTCGAGGGCGGCTGCGGAGTCGGGAGCGCTCGCCAGGAGGGTGACTGCCTCTCGCTCCGCGTTGTAGCCCCGTCTGGCGAGTTCCTTGACGATCCGGGCGTTCGACTCCAGCGGCACGACAGTCGAGAGGGGGGTGCGACTCAAAACGGTTCCGGAGGACGGGTCCGCCGTCCCGCGACCCGACGAGAGCCGTGACCCGGAAGCTTATCACCGAAACCCGACAAGCCGGACGTAATGGACGAAGGGGATCGGCCGGGAACCGACGGCGATCCGGCCGAGCGAAGGGCAGCGTCGGACGACGACGGAGAGGAACGAGGGCCGCGCGACGAGCCGGAATCGGACGGTCCGGCCCACGCGGGAGACCCGGCCGATCCGGCCGACTCGTCCGATCCGACTGATCCCGTCGATCCGTCCGAATCGACCGATTCGGCCGAGGCGTCTGACCCGACTGATCCGGCGGATACGACCGGTCCGATCGACGCGTCCGAGCGAGACGAGTCGACCGAACGGCACGATTTTCCCGGGATCGAGGACCGCGAGGAGAGAGCGGAGCGAGGTCGCGGCGGGTCGGAACGGAACGAGACGGAAAGCCTCCTCCATCGGTTCCGGCACGACAGGGAAGGCGTCCTGATGTGGATTCGAGAGATGCTCTCCAGCGTGGCGATCGTGCTGGTGATCGGGTTGATCCTGTTCGGAGTCAGCGGCGTGTGGCCCCCGATGGTGGCCGTCGAGTCCGGCAGCATGGAGCCCAACATGGAGGTGGGCGACCTCGTGTTCGTCACGGAACCCGGACGGCTCGCGCCGGACGAGGCGGACAACGACGTCGGGGTGGTGACGTACGAGGACGGCCGAACCGTCGACTACCGGACGTTCGGGTCGTACGGGTCGGTGGTGATATACCGGCCGCCGGGACGGACCGCCTCGCCGATCATCCACCGGGCGATGTTTCACGTCGAGGAGGGGGAGAACTGGTACGACCGGGCCGACGACGAGTACCACAGCGCGACGGGGTGCGCCGACCTCCGCCACTGCCCGGCCCCTCACGACGGGTTCATCACGCTCGGCGACAACAACGCCGCGTACGACCAGGCGAACGGGCTCGCGGCGCCGGTCAAGGCCGAGTGGCTGACCGGCGTCGCGCGGGTGCGCGTCCCGTATCTCGGATACGTGCGGCTGATCGCGAGCGGTCAGGCGGAGCTGAGCGACGTGGTCGCGACGACCGCCGCGGCGGAGCCCGGCGCGGTCGACGAGCGCGGGACGGCTACCGAGTCCGATGCGGTCGGTGGGCGGGCGGCGGTCGGTGACCCCGTCGTTTCGGGTGGAGGGTCGATCGCGAGCGCGTCTGCGTGAGAAGGATCGGAACCGAGCCCAAGACCGCCGAACGAGATCCGCGGGCGGGTCGAGTGACGCTGCCGATAGCGGGAGCGCGAGTCAGTTGTCGAACCGCGCCTGAACGAACGGCTGCGCGTTCTCGATGTCGCCGAGGCGGGAATCGGACAGCAGCACCGCCTCGGTCTCCTCGACGGGGACCGAGAGGCCCATCTCTTTCGTGCGCCCGTAGCGGCCCTTCGAGACGACGACGGCGTTGACGATCCCGAGCATGTCGAGTTCGCTGATGAGGTCGGTGACGCGGCGCTGCGTGAGCACGTCCGCGTCGATCTCCTCGCACAGGCGCTTGTAGATGTTGAACACCTCGCCGGTGTTGATGTTGTGGACGCCGTTCTTCTCCAAGAGGATCACGGCGAAGAGGACGATCTTGCTCTGCGTCGGGAGCGTCCGGACGACCTCGACGACCCGGTCGAGTTCGATCTTGTCCTGCGCCTGCCGGACGTGTTTCTCCGCGACGATCTCGGCCTGCGAACGCTCGGCGAGCTCTCCCGCGGTTCGAAGGAGGTCGAGGGCCCGGCGGGCGTCGCCGTGCTCCTGGGCGGCGAACGCGGCGCAGAGCGGGATCACGTCGTCGGTGAGCGCCTCCTGTTTGAACGAGATGTCGGCGCGGTGTTGGAGGATGTCCCGGAGCTGGTTGGCGTCGTACGGCGGGAAGACGATCTCCTCCTCGCCGAGGCTGGACTTGACCCGCGGATCGAGGAAGTCGGTGAACTTCAGGTCGTTCGAGATGCCCATGATCGAGATCCGGGACTTCTCGAGCTCGGAGTTCATCCGCGAGAGGTTATACAGCGTGTCGTCGCCGCTCTTTTCGACGAGCTTGTCGATCTCGTCGAGCATGATGACGACGACGCGCTCGTGGTAGTCGACCGCCTCGAAGAACGTGGAGTAAACGCGGTCGGTCGGCCATCCCGTCATCGGGACCTCCTCCATCTCGTCGGCGTCGTCCTCGAGGTCCGCGATCCGCGCGTCGAGCGCTTCGAGGGTAGCGAACTCGGTCCCGGAAAGCGATCCGACGTCGTCGACGGCGGCGGAACGGAGCTCGCGACACCGGTCGAGTCGGTTCGCGATGACCTGCTGGTTCTTCTCGATGAACGTGTTGGCGAGTTGCGCGAGGACCCGATACTGGGTGTCGGTCACCTCGCAGTTGATGTACTCGACTTCACAGGGGACGTCGTACTTCTGTGACGTCGATTCGAGTTCCTGAGAGACGAACTTCGCCGAGGCCGTCTTCCCGGTTCCCGTCTTGCCGTAGATGAGGATGTTCGACGGGGTTTCGCCGCGCAACGCGGAGACGAGGATAGTCGCCATCCGGTTGATCTGGTCGTTTCGGTGGGGGAGTTCATGCGGGGTGTAGGAGGGACGAAGCACCTCCTTGTTCTCGAATATGGGTTCGCCCGAGAGGAGGTCGTCGAACAGTCCCTGATTGTCGTCGTCGTCGTCGTCGAGGACGACCCCATCGAAATCGACGTCGGGAGAAGAGCGGTCGCGGCCGCCGCTGCCGACATCGACGTCGGTGTCGCCGGGAACGTCGGTATCGACGTCGACGCCGACATCGGGATCGGCGTCTGCGCCGGCGTTCACATCGACGTCGGTGTCGGAGTAAGAGCGTCGGGAACCGTTCGAATCCTCGTTCGGAGGGTCGGCACGCTCGGTCGAGCCATCGGGTTCCTCAGTGGCGGGGTCGAGATCGGGGTCCGCTGGACTCGAACGCGGGTCGTCGAGATCCTCGTCTGTCGTGGACGGGTCGCCGATGTCCCCGCCGCTGTTCTCCGATTCGCCCGCCTGTGGTGTGTGCTCTCCTTCGTCCATGTGAACCCCTCCGTTTTCGTCCATGTGAACCCCT
>NZ_NHPG01000066.1:0-218 GCF_002252965.1 Halorubrum sp. Ea1 | reverse complement strand
CATGTGAACCCCTCCGTTTCAGGTGGAAAACCGCCGTGAGAGGGCAAGGTACGTCGCGTTCCGTCCTGAAACGTTGACATACGGTACAGTTCGTGTTTACCGATGTCCAGTTGATGCAGTCGAACCAGATGAAGAGGCGGTACTAAAGTGTTGCTCTCCGGACTCGAAACGTACCGTCACCGAGCGAAGTCGTCGGATGCGATCCGGTCGCGTCGGAT
>NZ_NHPG01000043.1:0-34213 GCF_002252965.1 Halorubrum sp. Ea1 | reverse complement strand
CCTCACACCTCCCCAGCCTCGTCACCGGCGCTACGCGCCGGTTGCAAGCGAGAGCTTTGCTCTCGCCCTGTCGCTGGCGCCGACGGCGCCAGCGACTCACTCGCGCGGCGCTCCTCGCGGGCAGATTGCCCGCTCGGAGGCGCGCGCCACCGCGACAGCACCGGCGAGCCGCGTCGTCGCCAAAGTCGATCGAGATCGCACGAACGTGCACATAGAAAAGCATTAGAACGGGCTCGATAACCACGTAAGTGAATGAGTCTCTCCGAACCGGACCGCGAGCTCGTGGTGGCCGAGCTCGGTCGGGAGCCGACGACCGCCGAGGCCGCGCTGTTCGAGAACCTCTGGAGCGAGCACTGCGCGTACCGCTCCTCGCGGCCGCTGCTGTCGGCGTTCGAGAGCGAGGGCGACCAGGTCGTCGTCGGTCCCGGCGACGACGCGGCCGTCCTCGCACTGCCCGAGCCGGACGCCGCCGACGCCCCCGCGGCCGACCGCGACGACGACGACTACGGCGACCAGTACGTCACCTTCGGCGTCGAGAGCCACAACCACCCCTCCTTCGTCGACCCGTTCGACGGGGCCGCCACGGGGGTCGGCGGCATCGTCCGCGACACCATGTCGATGGGCGCGTACCCGATCGCCTTACTCGACTCGTTATACTTCGGCGGCTTCGACCGCGAGCGCTCGCGGTACCTCTTCGAGGGCGTCGTCGAGGGGATCTCCCACTACGGCAACTGCATCGGCGTCCCCACCGTCGGCGGCAGCGTCGCCTTCCACGGCGGCTACGAGGGGAACCCCCTCGTCAACGTCGCCTGCGTCGGCCTCACGAACGAGGACCGACTCGTGACCGCGACGGCCAAGGAACCCGGCAACAAGCTCGTCCTCGTCGGCAACGCCACCGGCCGCGACGGGCTCGGCGGCGCGTCGTTCGCCTCCGAGGACCTCGCGGAGGACGCGGAGACGGAGGACCGCCCCGCGGTGCAGGTCGGCGACCCCTACGCCGAGAAGCGGCTGATCGAGTGCAACGAGGCGCTCGTGGACGAGGACCTCGTCCTCTCCGCCCGCGACCTCGGCGCGGCCGGGCTCGGCGGCGCCTCCTCCGAGCTCGTCGCGAAGGGCGGGCTCGGCGCCCGCATCGACCTCGACCGCGTCCACCAGCGCGAGCCGAACATGAACGCGACCGAGATCCTGCTCGCCGAGAGCCAGGAGCGGATGTGTTACGAGGTCGCCCCCGACGACGTCGAGCGCGTCGCGGCGCTCGCCGACCGGTTCGACCTCGGCTGCTCGGTCATCGGCGAGGTGACCGACGGGAACTACGTCTGCGAGTTCGCCGGCGACGGTGAGGCGTCCGAGTCCGAGACCGTCGTCGACGTCGACGCCGAGTACCTCGCCGACGGCGCGCCGATGAACGACCTCGCGAGCGAGACCCCCACGCCGGCCGACCGCGACCTCCCCGACCCCGAGCCCGCGCTCGCCGACGCGGTCGAGGCGGTCGTCTCGGCCCCGTCGACCGCGAGCAAGCGCTGGGTGTACCGCCAGTACGACCACGAGGTCGGCGCCCGGACCGCGGTGAAGCCCGGCGACGACGCCGCGATCATGGCGATCCGGGAGACGGCGGCGGACGGCGAGGGGGAAGCCGGTGACGACGCCGCCCCGGCCGACGCCGACGAGCGGGGGGTCGGGCTCGCGCTCTCCTCGGGCGCGAACCCGAACTGGACGTCGGCCGCCCCGTACGAGGGCGCCCGCGCGGTCGCGCTGGAGAACGCGACCAACCTCGCCGCGAAGGGCGCGGTCCCGCTCGCGGCGGTCGACTGCCTCAACGGCGGCAACCCGGAGAAGCCCGACGTGTACGGCGGCTTCGAGGGGATCGTCGACGGGCTCGCAGACGCCTGCGCCGCGCTCGACACCCCGGTCGTCGGCGGGAACGTCTCGCTGTACAACGACAGCGTCGAGGGGCCGATCCCGCCGACGCCGACGCTCGCGCTGATCGGGACGAAGCGCGGCTACGACGCGCCGCCGGCGGCCCTCGACGCCGACCGCGCGGCCGACTCCGAGCTCCTCCTCGTCGGCGCCGGCGGGGACGCCCTCGGCGGCTCCGAGTACCTCGCGCAGGCGGGCGGGACGGACCGGTTCCCGGACCTGCCGGACGCCGACGCCGGCGCCCGCGGGCTCGCCGACCTCGTCGCGTCGCTCGCGGCGGTCGCCCGCCACGAGTCGACGCTGGCGACCCACGACGTGAGCGACGGCGGACTCGCGGTCGCGCTCGCCGAACTGGTCACCGACGCGGCCGGCGTCGACGCGACGCTCCCCGACCGGGTCGCGGCGTTCGACGAGACGCCCGGTCGCCTCGTCGTCCAGACGACCGACCCCGAGGGCGTCGCCGAGGCCGCGGGCGACCTCCCCGTCCACCGCCTCGGCGAGGTGACGACGGACGGGACGCTCTCGCTGTCGGTCGGCGACGAGTCGACGGCGCTCGACGCCGACGCGATCCGGGAGCTCCGCGGCGTGATCGAGCGCGAGCTGGCCTGACGACGGGCCGTCGACCCTCCGGCGTCCCCGATTTTCGTCCGGCGAAAGCGAGCGATACGCTTTTAGGCCTTCCTAAAATACGTAGGGGCAACCAGGGGACGCCGGCAGGCTCGGCGCCCGATTCACCGATGGCTCAGACACAATCAGTCGGAACGAAGCGATCGAGCGCGACGGAGAGCGGATCGCCCGCGGACCCGTCGCCCGATCCGGTGTTGTCGCTGTCGGACGTGACCAAGGAGTTCGGGCCGGAGACCGCCGTCGACGGGGTCTCGCTCGACGTCGAGCCCGGCGAGCTCCTCACCTTCCTCGGCCCCTCCGGCTGCGGGAAGACGACGACGCTCCGGACCATCGCCGGACTGGAGGAGCCGACCGAGGGACAGATCCGGCTCGGCGGCGAGACCGTCGCCGGCGACGGCGCGCTCGTCGCGCCGGAGCAGCGCGACGTCGGCATCGTCTTCCAGAACTTCGCGCTGTTCCCGCACCTCACCGTCCGCGAGAACATCGCCTTCGGGCTCTCCGACGCCGACGAGGCGGCGACCGCGGCGCGCGTCGACGAGCTGCTCGAGCTCGTCGAGATGACCGACCACGGCGAGAAGACGCCCGACCAGCTCTCCGGCGGGCAGAAGCAGCGGGTCGCGCTCGCCCGGTCGCTCGCCCCCGAGCCCGAGGTGCTCCTGCTCGACGAGCCGTTCTCGAACCTCGACGTCCGGCTCCGCGTGGAGATGCGCGAGGAGGTCCGCCGCATCCTGAAGGAGGCCGGCGTCACCGCCGTCTCCGTCACCCACGACCAGGAGGAGGCGCTCTCCATCTCCGACCGCGTCGCCGTCATGAACGAGGGGAAGATAGAGCAGGTCGGCCGCCCCGAGCAGGTGTTCGAGCGCCCCGAGTCGAAGTTCGTCGCCTCCTTCCTCGGGCGGGCGTCGTTCCTCGAGGGCGAGCTCCGCGACGGGAAGGTCGAAACCGGCATCGGCCGGTTCGACGCCGTCACGCTGGAGGGGTACGACACCGTCTACGACGGCGCGCCGGTCGACGTGCTCGTGCGCCCGGACGACCTCCGGGCGACGCCCGCGAGCCCCGAGCTGGCCGACGGCGTCATCGTCTCGCGACAGTACGTCGGCCCCTCGTTCGTCTACCGGGTGGAGCTGGAGACCGGCGACACGGTCCACTGCCTCCACAACCACGTCGAGGAGTTCGGGCTCGACGAGCCCGTGAGCCTGGAGCTCACCGCCGACCACCCGCTGGCGTGGTACCCGCGGTAAGCGCGTCGCTGGCGGCGGTTCGTCCTATCTGTTAAAACCGGAGCGACCCGTGCTGCTTAGAAGCTGAACAGGAAGGGGAGGACGTACGCGACCAGCAGACCGACGAGGGTGACGGCCGCGCCGATGCCGACCTCGCGGCTGCCGAACTCCTGCATGGGGGCGGTCACGCGCTCGTCCGGGTCGGGTTCGTGAGAGTGGTCGTCCATGTGCGAGGGTCAGTACGGCGGACATATAAGCGCATCTGAACCGGGCGGTGGATGCGACGCCCGATCGCGGAGTTCTCGGCGGGTCCGTCGGGGAGATTTATCAGACGCCGTGTTGACCGACACGTATGACGGGCGTCGAACTCACCGATCGCGGGCTCGTCGTCGACCGCGAGCCGAACCGGCTCGACGAGCTCGCTGTCGGGTTCTCCGAGATCCTCTCTCGGCTCGACATAGACCACGTCTTCGTCGCCGGCTACGTCGCGATCCTCGCCGGCCGGTCGCGGTCGACCGAGGACATCGACGTGTTCATCGAGCGCTGTTCGGTCGAGCGGATCGACGGGCTCGTCGCCGAGCTGGAACGCGAGGGGTACTGGGGACCCGCGATGCCGCTCTCCGAGATGCACGGGAACCTCTCCAACGAGACGAACATCTGGGTCGCGCCCGACGGCGAGATGACGCCCCACCTCGAAGTGAAGTTCCCGAGCGACGAGTTCGACGACGCGTCCCTCGCGAACGCGGTGGACGCGCACGTCGGCGGCCACACGGTCCCCATCGGGCCGCTCGAACTCCAGATCGCGTACAAGCTCTCGCTCGGCGGTCGCACCGACCTCGAGGATGCCGCGCACCTCTACACGGTCTTCGGAGAAACGCTTTCCCGCGACCGACTCGAAACGTGGGTCGAACGACTCGACGTCGAGGAGCGCTATGAGCGACTCACGAACGCCTGAGGAGGACTCGGCCGAAGCCGACGACGACCCCGAGCGACCGCCCCGCTACGAGCAGGTGATCCGGTGGGCCGAATATATAAACGAACAGCCGCCAGAGGTGTGGGGACCACAGCAGAACGCGGTCGTGAACGGACAGATCGAGAGCGCGCAGGCGGTCGACGTGAGCGCCGAGGATAGAAAGCGAATTCGGGAGTTCGCGGACGAGACGTTGCGGGCGGAAGGTGAGACCGATGAGAAAAATCACAACGAGGAGTAGGTCGACATCCGAACTCAGCCGTAGGGTATCTCGTCGATGTCCGCTTCGTCGGTCGCGACCCCGGAACTGACTCGGCCGCGCCGCATTCGTTCCTTTTCCTCCTCTGATAGCGGGAGTGACCATGCCATATCGAGGCCTCTCTCACGAGCCGTAATAGTCGTTACTCGAACGACTCCAACTTCCCGACGATCTTCGTGTACACGTCCGGCGCCACGTACCAGCCGTGATCGATCATCGCGTCGATGGCGTCACGGCCCTCCACCGTCGACAGCGCGCCGTCCCTCACGGCGGCGAGAACGACGTACGCGGTCCCGCGCGTCTCGACGTCCTCTACTTCGGCCGCAGAGCGTCCGGCCGACTCGTCCATCGCGGCGACGGCGTCGCGGGCGTCCGCACAGCCGAGCACCGCGGCGTCGCTCAATCCCGGATGTTGCGCGAGCCGCGTCGCGACCGTCGAGTCGTCGGTGTCGACCGCGACGACGTCGACGAGGCCGTCCTCCACGGCGCGCTCGATCCGGCGCGCGTCGTCGTATCCCTGCTCGACACCGGTCGTTACGACTTCTCGGTAGACGGCCTCCGGGACGACTCGCGGCTCGTCCAGCGCCTCGATGACACCGAGCCGGTCCGCCTTCGCGAGGTAGATCAGCGGCGTCGCGTCGAACACCCAGCTCACAGCTCGTCGAGGTCGGCTTCGAGGTGGTCGGCCGAGACCCACGCGTCGTCCGCTTCTTCGACGAGGTCGGCGAACTCCCAGACAGAGACGCCGGCGAGGTCGGCGGCCTTCGCGAGCGACACCTCACCGTCGGCGAACCGTTCGAGCGCGCGCTCGGTGCGCCACTCGTCGAGGCCCTCGGAGAGAAGCTTTCGGACCGCCGTACTCCGGTCGAGGCGTTCCGATTCGAGGTACGCCTCGAGTTCGGCTTCGAGGTCGTCCGGGACGCGAGTGGAGATGGTGGGCATAGCGTATACTATGTGTACGATGTATTCATATGTTTCGGCGGTCGGCCGCCGACAGACTCGTACAATCAGCTCGACAGCAACTATTCACACGGTCGAACCATAACCTTGAGGAACGAAACTATCCGCCGAACGGACTTTCTTCCGTGTCGTCTTTCGCGACCGTGTTCCCGGTACCACTGCCCGAACTGTCCGGCTTTTCGAAGACGCCGTTTACGCCTTCGATCTCGATACCGGCGATCGAACCATCCAGATCATCGTCGAAGTGTCCGATACCGAGGTTCGTATTCGCCGGAACAGACTCGAATCCGTCACTGGACGCCACGTTACCGTCGGCGTCCTCACAGTACAACTTCGCGCTCACGACGCCGTCGACGCCGCTGTTGCCGTTGCTCTCGCCCGTGAGTATCCGCAGCTTGTCGCCGAGGAATTTGACTTTCGTGACACGGTCGGTGACGTCTCTCGGTCGCAGCGTGAACTCCCGGGTCTTGTCGACGCTCGCACCGCCGGCCTCGCCCGAGAACGACAGAACAAACGACGCCTTCCCCGCCTCGTCGAGTTCGATCTGTACGCGAGCCTCGTCTCCGGGGTTGAGCTCACCGCGGCCACCGCCGGCGTCTATCTCAATATTACTTCCTCCGTCCGTCTCGTCGACGAACGTTATGGGACCCTCGATCTCGGTCGCGTCGATTTTGCCGTCCGTCGACATCAGCGTCACCGTCAGATCAAGGCGGTCAGCGAACTGATTTTTGACCCGAACCGCGTCCGCCTCCTCGTCGACCGTTATTCCCAGGTACGCGTTCTCGTCGTCGACGACGTTCACCGACATCCCCCGCTCGGCCTCAACGCTGCTGAACGCGCCGGTGCCGACGCTCAGTGCACCGGAGCTCGCGCCGCCGAACAGGAGGATGGCATGTCGTCGTTTCATGTCGAGTGGGACGTCGGCTTCCGTCACCGATCACGACGCGTTCCGACCGTATGGTTATACGCTCCCGGAACCGCGGAAGGCACCGCCTGAAATCCCGAGCCTTACGTCAGTTCCGGGGGATCGTCGGGTTCGCCGATCTTCATCTCCGCGGTGTAGTACTTGTGCGTGATCGCGGAGAACGCGAACGCCACGACGATCGCGACCGTCCACGCCATGTCTGGCAGGAGGACGAACGGCCACGCGCCGAGCCACACCGCGCCGGTGAGCGCGACGGCGACCCCCGACAACCCGAGGTAGTAGTCGCTCCAAGGGATCTCCTTCCCCTCGACGACGTCCATATATAAATCGACGTTCTGCAGGGCCGGCGTAGGCTCGACGACGCCCCGGTCCTTGTTGAACTCCACGACCCCCGCCTCGTCCATCTTCGGCAGGTGTGACTGCTGGAGCGCGGTGTAGACGCGCTTGCGCTCGTTGCCCGTGATCTCCGTCGTCTCGATCCCGTTCTCCCAGGCCGCGATCTGCTCCGCCATATCGCCGATCGCGATCCGGTCCTCCTCCTCTCGTTTCAGCAGGTGTACCGCGAACCGCCGACGCTGGTTCGACAGGACGTCGAACAGCTCGTCCTCGGACACCTCAGTCGTCGGTTCGACCCCTCCCCCGTCGATCTGCTGTGCCGACGCCATTGTCTGTCAGACACATATTCACAAGTCAACATAAATCCCGCGGTTATGATAATCAAGGAAACTTTCTCTCTGTTTATACAGTCATCAGTACGAATACTCTTTATCGGCGTAATATCGTCTAAGGACGCGAAAACACAGGGATCCGAGAGATCGATATCATCTTTCGATCGCCGTAAATTATCACTTTCTGTCAAATCCAAGCGCCCCATCAGAAGCAACGATTGCCGGTTCTGGTGCGTCCTGAACGACCCGCGAACGGATCTCAGACCCGGCCTGAAGCGGTCGGATCGGGGTTCAGGCGAGGGCGGAACCCGTCGGCAATGTCTTCAGTCTCGCCCGGAAGTGCTTCTGGAAATTCATAACGATATGGGATAGGCCTCATGGGTGACGTAGAGCGACCCCGGGTGACGCGGGATGTCCCGCGTCGGCGGCCCACGGGTCGTGTGCGGACACAACGAGGTCAACAACAATGACAAAACGACGTAAGTTCCTTGCCGGTCTGGGCGCATTAGCTACGGGTAGTGCAGCTGCGATGGGTACGGGCGCGTTCAGTACTGTTAGTGCTGAACGCACAGTCTCGATTGAAGTCACTGGTGACGCAAATGCATACCTTGGACTCGAAGCTAGCTCTCAGTACTCGAAGTTTGATAACAAGAATCGACTTCAAGTCTCTTTGAATAAGCTGAATAAAAATGCTCGAACTGAAATAACAGATATTTTTACTGTTCGCAATAACGGGAACCAAGATGTCGCGATTTTTATTGATGACGGAAGCTATGCTTTTGGTGGCCAGAATCCTGCTGCAGAAAAGCCGTCCAAGAGCAACTTCGATCAGACACTCCGGGACAACGGGATTGTCAATGATGGATTCTACGATGATGATCTCGATACTGAAGATATAAATAGCGGTGACGCACTCCCAAGTGCGTATCGTGACTTTGATGCTTCTACTGGAAACTTCAGCCAGAATCCGACCTACCGCTCGGTCTTCGACTCCAATACCTACGACCATATCATCAGTCCCGGAAATAGCCTAAGCCCTGACTATTATATTGACTTAGATAAGTCTGACGTGAATAGTCTTGATGTTGAGCCAACAATCAACATTCTTGCATTTACTGAGGAGTTCGCTGAGGCTGGCAAGGGTCCCTAAACAGCTGTAGTAACACAAGTATCAAACGAAATACGATTGTACAGGCCAATTTCAATGTTAACCGGCTACCGCATTCTCTCTCTCTCCCTACTCCTCCTAGCCGCGGGATCGCTCGCGTTCGTCACGGGCGCGGCGGTGGTTACCGACGACGCCGACACCTTCGCAGAGGACCGCCTCGCGGTCCAGCCGGCCGACGGCCCGAACGGGAACTACTCCTATTTAAATGACGACAACGAGATCGCGATCGACGTCTCGGCGTCGAATCCGAACATCAAGGATCCCTCGTTCGAGGGCGTAAACGTCGGAACCACTGGAACCATCGACGGCGTCTTTACGATCACGTACACGGCCGAGCGGTACGCGCACGTGTGGATCGAGTACGACGGCGACGGCGAGGTCGCCTTCGTCTCCGACGGCGACTCGATCGAGGGCGAGTCGAACAACGTCACGCTCGGACCCAACCAGACCGTCACGGTCGGCCTCGCGCTCGACGCGGGCGACGCGGCCGCCGGGACGCAGTTGGGTGCCGACGAGTTCTCGATCAACGCGAAGCTCGCCGAGCCGGAGCAAGCGTCCGGGACGACCGCGACGGGCGGCGGGAGCCAGCAGGCGGGCGGCGGCCCGACCACGACGGTCAGGGCGCCGAACGCGACCTACCGGGAGTTCGTCGCGAGCGGGATCGACCGCGGGGAGTCGGTCCGGTGGCTCGCGGAGGGGATGCACCTCGACGGCGACAACGTCACGCTGGAGGGGATCGACCTGGCTGGCGTCCGAAACGAGCGCGTCGAGCTGGACGCCGCGGGGAGCCCGGACCCGTTCGCGGACGCGGGGCCGGTGTCGGCGCCGACCACGCCGCGCTCGATGGCGTACCTCGCGCTCGGTCACGACTTCGCGCCCGACGCGGTCGACGAGATGACGATCCGGTTCAGCGCGGCCCCGTCACACCTGAACGCGACCGGGACCGACTCCGAGGACGTGACGCTCTACCGACAAACGGACGCGGGCGAGTGGGAGGAGGTGCCCGTCGAGGTCGTCGACGACGACGTGGTCGAGCTCCTCGGGCTCCCCGAGGACCGCGTCCACTTCCGCGCGACGACCGGGCCGTCTTCGACGTTCGCGGTCGCGGCGCACGCCCCCCGGTACGACGTGACCGAGGCGACGGTCGCGCCCGAGGCGACCGACCCCGGCGAGAACGTCACGGTCCGGACGACCCTGCGGAACGGCGGCGGCGCGGCCGGCGAGCGCACGGTGACGCTGACGGCGAACGGCACCCCGGTCGCGAGCGAGACCGTCGCGCTCGACCCGAACGAGACGGCGACGGTGGCGTTCGACGCGACGTTCGAGTCCCCCGGCGCCTACGACCTCGCGGTCGACGGGACGTCGGTCGGCGAGCGCCTCCTCGTCGGCGACCCAGCGAGCGACGACGCGGGGGGATCGGGCGACGAGTCGAACGCCGGTAGCGACGGGTCCGCCACCGTTACCGGGACCACGGAGGAGCCGTTCGGGATCGATCCGGCGGACCTCGCCGGTCCGCTCGCGCTCGTGGCCATCGCCCTCGCCGCCCTCGCGCTCGTCCGCCGGATGCCGCGATGACCGGTCGGTCGTCGGGGGACGCCCTCGTTCGAACCGCCCTCTCGGGCGTCGGGTTCTCAGCGGTGAGACGCGCGCCGACAGGGCTTAACCGCTGGTCTGCGAGGTCCCGTCCGTGACCGCGCCACCGACCGACGAGCGCGACCGCGCCGCCGGCGCCGCGAGCGCCGACCGCGCCGCCGACCACGCCCTCCGCCGAGAGCTACTCGCGAGCGCCCGGGCCGTCGACCTGCTCGTCCTGCTCGCGGTGCCGGCGGTGCTGGTCGGCGTCTTCTCGCTCCCGGAGGCGACTCGCCGGTCGCTCGCGTTCGCGTACGCGGACCCGACCGTTCCGACCGCGTTCGCCGCGCACTACGTCCACCTCGACGTCGGTCACCTCGCCGGCAACCTCGCGGGGTACTGTCTCCTCGCGGGCGTCGGCTACGCGCTCGCGGTCTTCGGGGGCGCCCGCCGCTTCTTTTTGACCGCGCTGGCGACGTTCCTGCTGGCGTTCCCGCTCGTCCTCTCGGCGCTGAACCTCGCCGTGCCCCGAGACGCGATCGGGTTCGGCTTCTCCGGGATCAACATGGCGCTCGCGGGGCTGCTCCCGCTGCTGCTCGGGACGTACGCCCGCGCGCGCTTCGCGCCGGGGGCCTCGCTCCGCGCGCTGCCCGCGGTCTTCTTCGCGCTCGTCGGCTGGATCGCGCTGCTCGCGCTCCCGGTCTCGGCGACCGGCCCGGGCCTCGCCGGGCTCGCGACCGGCGTCGCCGGCGCGCTCCTCGCCGTCCTCTACGCGTCGAGCGCCGGGATCCCGATCCGCGAGACGGTCCGCGAGGGCGTCCGCACGGTCGCCTCGCGGCCGGGCGAGGGCGACCTGTTCGCCGTCGGCGCGGTCCTGGTCGTCGGCTATCCGGTCGTCGGCTTCCCGGCCGATCCGACCGGCACGGGCAGCGTCGTGAACCTCTACGTCCACCTGCTGGGCTTCTGTCTCGCCTTCATCGGCCCGTTCGCGCTGCTCGCGGTCGGGGTGTTCGAGACGTGACCTCGCGACGCGGGATCCCGGGCCCGCGACCCGACGGGCGGCTTCCCGCCACGTCCTGCTCCGAACCCCGAACTTATAACGTGTCGATTACATTCCATGATCGGAGAGCCTCGCCGAACCGCGGCGGAACCGACGATCGAGGCGGAACCGACGCCCGCGACGGAACCAACGCCCGCGGCGGAACCGACGCCCGCGACGGAACCAACGCCCGCGGCGGAACCGACGCCCGCAGCGCGACGCCCGCGCCAACCCACGACACATGTCACCGAAACGCATCCTCTCGATAACGCTGCAGGTCGCGGTCGTCCTCGTCGTCCTCTCGCTGGTCGTCGGCCAGCTGCTCGGACAGCCGATCCTGCTCAGCTTCGTCGAGACCGGGAGCATGCAGCCCACGCTGGACCCCGGTGACGGGTTCGTGGCGATCCCCGCGCCGCTCGCCGGCGACGTCGGCGTCGGCGACGTGGTGACCTTCGACGCGCAGGAGATAGAGGGGGGCGGGCTGACCACCCACCGCGTCGTCGAGGAGACGGAGCGCGGGTACGTAACGCGGGGCGACAACAACCCCTTCACCGATCAGGACGGGGGCGAGCCCGTGGTGCAGGACGCCGACGTGGTCGCGGTGGCGCTCCAGGTCGGCGGGAGCGTGGTCGTCATCCCCCACCTGGGCACCGTCGCGATGGCGATCCAGTCGGGGCTCGCCTCGGTCCAGACGTGGCTGGCGGTCACCTTCGGGGTCCGGTCGTTCCAGGGAACGCAGGGGTTGGCGTACATCCTCTTCGGGCTCTCGGCGGTCGCGTACGCGGCCGACTGGTACCTGACTCGAAACGCGCGCGAGACCCGCGAACGCGACCGCTCCCGCGACGACGGCACCTCCGTGTTCCTGATCGTCGCCGTGCTCGCGCTGGTGCTGATGGCGACCGCGACCGCGGCGATGGTCGTCCCGGCCGGCACGCAGGAGTACGGCGTCGTGAGCGCCGAGTTCGAGTCCGAGAACCCCACCGTCATCGAGCGCGGCACGAGCCAGGAGCTGGAGTACGTCGTCCCCAACTCCGGACTGGTGCCGGTGTACGCGTACGTCACCCCGGCGAGCCCCGGCGTCGAGGTCGAGCCACAGCGGCTCAGCGTCGAGAGCCGGGGCGAGGCGTCGACCACCGTGACGCTCACCGCCCCGCCGGAGACCGGCTACTACCGGCTGTTCGTCGCCGAGCACCGGTATCTCGCGGTGCTCCCGCGCGGCGTGATCGACGAGCTGTACGGCGTCCACCCGTGGGCGCCGATCGTCGCGATCGACGGCCTGCTCGGCGGCACCATCGCCGGGATCGGGCTCGTCCTGCTGCGCGGCGAGCCCGCGCGGATACGCTCCCGTGAATCGCGCGAGAAACCCCCGCTGTATCGCCGCCTCCTCCGCCAGATCTACAGGTGACCGAATGAGCTCCTCATCCCCAGACGAGAACCGACTCCGGCTCCGCGCGGTGTTAGACGCACAGTTCGCCGTGATCGTCGCGGTCTTGCTGATCGCGGCCGCCGTCGGCGGCGCGCTCGTCTACACGACCCACGTCGATCCCGGCACCGAGACCCGCGAGCGGACCGTCTCCTCGTTCACTGTCGAGACGGCGTACAACCACTCCGCCGAGGTGACCGAGCCGAACTCGGTGTTCCAGATCGGGACCGTCCTCGACGACCGTACCACGTACTTCACGCGGATCGCTCCCGAACTCGACGTCGCCGTCGAGACGACGTACGCGGCCGCGTCCGCGTCGGACGTCGACGTCCGGTTCGACTCCGTCCTCGTCATCCGCAACGTCGGCGAGGACGGGAACGTCGTCTACTGGAGCGAGCGGGAGCCCCTGGCGTCGGAGACGGTCTCGGACGTGGACCCCGGGGGGACCGCGACGGCGTCGTTCGCGCTCAACAGCTCCGCGGTCGACGCGACCGCGGCCGAGATCGAGGAGGAGCTCGGCGCGTCGCCCGGGGAGACGGAGACGTTCGTCGTCACCGACGTGGCGGTCGAGGGAACGATCAACGGCGAGCCGACCTCGTACGCCCGGACGGTCCGGCTCGGAATCGACCACGGCGGCGACACCTACACCGTCTCCGACCCCGGCGTCCGGTCGGACACCTCGGACCGCACGGAGACGGTGACCGTCGATCAGAGCTACGGCCCCCTCCGGTCCATCGGCGGGCCGCTCCTGTTCGTGGTCGGCCTCGCCGGAGCCGGCGCGCTGGTGTACGCCCGAAGGGAGCGCGAGTTCGCGCTCACGCCCGCCGAGCGCGACTACCTCTCGTACAGGGACGACCGGTCCGAGTTCGCGGAGTGGATCACGACGTTCCGACTCCCGGCGTCCGTCCACGAGCGCCCCGAGGCGGAGGCGGAGAGCCTGCGCGACCTCGTTGACTTCGCCATCGACAACGACACCGGCGTCGTGGAGGACCCCGAGACGGGCGCGTACCACGCCGTGGCCGGCGATTTCGTCTACACCTACCGGCCGCCGTCTCCGCCGTCGGTCGACGCACTCTCCGAAGGGGAGGACGGCGACGGGCCCGCGGTCGACGACCTCACGGCCGCCGACGGAGCGGTGGGCGCCGAAGACGTCGACGCGCGCGACGGTGACGGTGCCGACGTCGATGTCGACGGCGACGGCGCCGACGCCGAGGCGACGAGGACGGACGCGGCGGGGGACGACGACGCCGGGAGCGACGACGCAAACCGGGAGTGACGCGCTCGTCGACGCGGCGACGCCCCGCGCGTCGAGGGGTCAGACGAATTCGGGACCGTCGACGTCGACTCCTTCCGCCTCCCGCCAGGAGTGCGCCGGCTCCCAGCCGAGCACCCGCTTCGCCTTCCCGAGGTCGAAGGCGGTCTCGTCGCCGTCGAGGTCGCAGTCGTCGGGGAGGTCGCCGTGGACCGCCTCGATCGCGGCGGCCGTGTCGCGCCCGACGAAGTTCTCCGCCGCGGTGACGAGCACGGCCTCGTGACCCGCGACCGGCGGTTCCGGAGCGGCCGGGTCGATCGCGGCCTCGACCGCGGCGATCAGGTCGCGGACGTCGACGTAGCTCCAGAAGTTACCGCTCGGCTCGGCGGTCGCGGGGTCGAACCCCTCCCGCGCCGCGCGGGTCTCGTAGGCCCCGGGGTAGTTCACCCACGAGGCGCGCAGCGAGACGGCGGAGACGCCGTACCGCCGGGCGACCCGCGCCGCGATCTCCTCGCCGACGACCTTCGAGAGGCCGTACGGGTCCTCCGGCTCGGTCGGCGTCTCCTCGTCGATCGGGAACGCGTCGGGGAGCCAGTGCTCCTCGGCGAAGGCGTGACCGTAGCAGCTCTCGCTCGACGCCCACGCGATCCGCGCGCCGGCCGCGCCCGCGGCGTCGAGGACGTTGTAGGTGCTGACGACGTTGTTCTCGAAGACGCGCGAGCCGGCGTGGTGGTCCGGGTTCGGGATCGCGGCGAGGTGGACGACGGCGTCCGGGTCGGCGGCCTCGACCAGCTGTTTCGTCTCGCCGTAGTCGGTCAGGTCGGCCGCCTTGAACGCGGCGTTCTCGCGGGTGCCCGACGGGAGCCGTCGGTCGACGCCCACGACCTCGTGGCCGGCCTCGGCGAAGTGGTCCACCGTCCAGCTCCCGACGCCGCCGCAGCTCCCCGTGACGAGGATGGTTGCCATCTCCGGGGGTTCCGCGATCGGCGCAGGTAGCTCCGGCGATCGGTCGCCGACCGGTCGGGGAAGGTAACCTACTTGAGTGCGCGCGGGCAATCACCGGTCGCAGTCCCGTGGTGTAGTGGCCAATCATAATGGCCTTTGGAGGGAATCCGTCGGCGTCCGCGGTTGAGACGCGATCGCCGTCCGTCTCGCCGGAGACGGCCGTCGGATGCCCGAAGTCAGCCATTGACGGCGGTTCGAATCCGCCCGGGACTATTCTCCGAACGAAGTGAGGACGAATAGTCGCAATAAGGATTCGAATCCGAGAACGGAGCGAAGCGGAGTGACCGTGGTTCGATATCCGCCCGGGACTATTCTGCCGCGAGCAATATCCCGATCGGGAAGCGCGCCGCCTCGGGTCTCGTTCGACCGCCGCCACCGCATCAGGCACAGGAGTTTTAGCGGAGGCATCAGATGGTGAGGTAGAGGCCGACGAGCCGGTGGCCGGCAGCGACACCTCGGCCGATAAGCCCCTTACTGATGGCACCGGACCTGACAATCGTAACGACCGCCGTCGCGCTCCTCTTCGTTGCAGCAGCCCTCTCGCCGCTTCTGTATCGCGTCCTCGGCGAACGGACCGGCTACGCGGGCGCCGCCGTGGCGGCGGCCAGTTTCGGACTGCTGGCGACGGGGATCGGCAGCTACGGTACCGTCGGGGTGCCGTGGGTCCCCGCGCTCGACATCGGGGCCCAGTTCACCGTGGACGGGTGGGGGCTCCTCTTCGCGCTCCTCGCCAGCGGCATCGGCGTCCTCGTGTTCGTCTACTCGGCCGCGTACATGCACGGCGAAGCGGGGTTAGCGCGCTACTACGCGGCGCTGTTGGCGTTCATGGGTTCGATACTCGGCGTCGCGCTCGCCTCCGACCTCGTGTTCGTCTTCCTGTTCTGGGAGCTGACCAGCCTCTGCTCGTTCGTGCTCATCGGTCACCACACCGACGACGACGAGTCGCGCTACTCGGCGCGGATGGCGATGGTCGTCACCGTGGGCGGCGGCCTGTGCCTGCTCGCGGGGGTGCTGATGCTCGCGGCGGCGGCGCGGGGCGCCCTCGGCGGCGCGACGTTCGACCTGACGGCGATGATCGCGAACGACGAGGCGATGCGCGCGGCCCTCCGCGAGTCGGGGCTGTTCGTCCCGGCGCTGGGGCTGATCGTCGTCGCCGCCGCCGCCAAGTCGGCGCAGGTGCCGCTCCACTTCTGGCTGCCGAACGCCATGGTCGCGCCGACGCCCGTCTCCGCGTTCCTCCACTCCGCGACGATGGTGAAGGTGGGCGTCTACTTCCTCGGCCGCGTGCGCCCCCTCCTGATGAGTCCCGAATGGGTGTCGCTCGTCGCGACCCTGGGCCTCCTGACCATGACCGTCGGAGCGCTGCTGGCCGTCGCCGCGACCGACACGAAGGAGCTGCTCGCCTACTCGACGGCGAGCCACCTCGGGCTGATGGTCGCGGGCTTCGGCTTCGATATCGTCTACGGCGGCGAGGCCGGCGCCTTTCACCTCCTCAACCACGCGCTGTTCAAGGCGCCGCTGTTCCTCGTTGCAGGGATCGTCGTTCACGAGGCCGGGACCCGAAATCTCGACGACCTCGGCGGACTCTGGCGGGAGCTCCCGGTGACGGCCGCCGTCACCGCGGTCGCCGCGTTGAGCATGGCCGGCATCCCGCCGTTCAACGGCTTCTACTCCAAGGAACTGCTGTTCGAGGCGGCGTACGAAGTCGCCCACGAGGCCGGCGGCATCGCGTGGCTGTATCCAGTCGTGGCGACGCTCGCGAGCGTGTTGACCGTCGTCTACTCGATAAAGTTCCTCGCGCTGTTCTTCGGCGAGCGGCGGGCCCCGGTCGCGGACGTCCACCGACCGCCGATCGCGATGGTCGCACCCCCGGCCGTGCTGGCCGTCGCGGCGGTCGTCGTCAGCCTCGCGCCGCAGTTGGCGGTCGACGGTATCGTCCAGGGCGCCGTCGAGGCCACCGCCACCGGCGAGGCCCAGCTCGAGGTCGGACTGCCGACGCACCTCTCGCCGCCGGTCGCGATGTCCGCCGTCGCCGTCATCGGCGGGTTCGCCGCGTACCCGCTTCGAGAGCGTCTCGCGGCGGGAATCAACCGCGGCGTCGACGCGCCGATTCCGGTTCGACCCAGCGGGTGGTACGACCGGATCGTCTCGACGGCCGCGCCGACGAGCGCTCGGTTCGGCTCGGCGGTCCACGACGGCCTCCTCCGGACGTACGTGGGGTGGGTGGCGGCGGCCGGGAGCCTGTTCGCGCTCGCCGGCTTCGCCGCGGCGGGAGCGTCCCTCGGGGCCGGCGGGGTCGGCGGGGTCCGCGTTCCGCTGGCTGTCGCCGTCGTGCTGGGCGTCGCGACCCTCGCCGGCGTGGCCGTGGCGACCGCGTCGTCGCACGTGTCCGGCGTGCTCACGCTGTCGATCCTCGGGTTCATGCTCGCCATCTTCTTCATCCTCGCGAGCGCGCCGGACCTGGCGCTCACGCAGCTGGTCGTCGAGACGCTCGTCCTCCTCGTCTTCCTGCTCGTCCTCCAGCGGCTGCCGTCGTTTTACTCGGACGTCCGCCCGCTCGCCATCGCTCGCGACGCGGCCGTGTCGATCCTCGTGGGCGCGACGGCGTTCGTCTCGGTACTCCTGACGATACCCGGTCCCGACGCCGAGCCGACGAGCGTCGCCACGTACTACACGGAGCAGGCGATTCCGGGCGGCGGCGGCTCGAACGTCGTCAACGTCATCCTCGTGGACTTCCGGGCGTTCGACACGCTGGGCGAACTACTGGTCGTCACGATCGCCGCGATCGCCATCCTCGTGCTCGTGACGATGCGGACCCGCGGTGAGACGGTGACCGAGGGCGACGAGGAAGCGGTCCTCGACGGAGGTGAGTCGCCGTGACGACGACGATCATGCGGACGACCGCCCGGGTGACCGTCCCCATCGTGCTCGTCGTCTCCATCTCGCTGTTCTTACAGGGCCACAACCTGCCCGGCGGCGGCTTCATCGGCGGCGTCCTCACCGCGGCGGCGTTCGTGCTGATATACGTCGCCCACGACCTCGACTACCTGGAGTCTGGGGTGCTCGGCCGGGAGGTCGAGGCCGGCACCAGCGTCTTCGAACACCGCACCGTCACCGCCTACCGCCGCACGTTGCTCGCGGGCCTGGTGATCGTGCTCGGCAGCGGATTCGCGGGGCTCCTCGTCGGCGACCCGTTCCTGACTCAGGGGTACGTCCACCTCGAAGGCGTCCCGATCTACCACGAGGTCGAACTCGCGAGCGCGCTCGCGTTCGACCTGGGCGTGTACCTCGTCGTCGTCGGCAGCCTCCTGACTATCGTCTCGGTGGTGAGCGCGGAATGAGGCGGCGCGAAACGATTCCGTCCGGCCGACGCGGGGGCGGTGAGCGATGAGCGTCGCCCTCGCGGTCGCGGTCGGCGGGCTGTTCGCCGTCGGGACGTTCCTGCTGTTACAACGGGACCTGGTTCGGGTCGTGTTGGGCGTCGCCGTCGTCTCCCAGGCGACGTTCGTCTACCTGATCGCGATGGGGGGCATCGACGAGGGTACCGGGGACCTCGTGCCCGTCCTCGAGGTCCACGGCGGCGGCGTCCCCGAAGTCGCCGACCCGGTGGTACAGGCGCTCGTCCTGACGGCGATCGTCATCAGCCTCGGAACGACCGCGCTGGCGCTCGTGCTGTCGTACCGCGCGTACGAG
This sequence comes from Halorubrum sp. Ea1, assembly GCF_002252965.1. NCBI lineage: Archaea > Methanobacteriati > Methanobacteriota > Halobacteria > Halobacteriales > Haloferacaceae > Halorubrum > Halorubrum sp. Ea1. Next base: position 15,515 of record NZ_NHPG01000043.1, on the reverse strand, counting down.
GAGAACGAGAGTATGGACGTCACGGAGTGGAAGCCATGAGCCGGTTCGTGATCGCGCCGCTACTAGCCGCGGTAACCACCGCCGTGCTGACGCTCGCGCTCGGTCGGCGGCCCCGGATACAGCGCGCGACGAGCGTGGCCGGCGCCGTCGCCTACGTCGGGACCGTGTCCGCCGCCGTCTGGTCGGTGGTCCTCGGGCCGGCGGCGCCCGGCGCGGCCGCGTATCAGGTGGGCGGCTGGCCCGCCCCCTTCGGGATCACGCTCGTTCTGGACGGGCTGTCGGCGTTCATGCTGACGATCGCCGCGGGCGTCGGCGCCGCGTCGATACTGTTCTCGCTCCGGTACGTGACCGCCGAGAACCAGCGCGTGTACTACCATCCGCTGTTCCACATGCTCCTCGTGGGCGCGACCGGCGCGTTCCTCACCGGCGACCTGTTCAACCTCTTCGTCTGGTTCGAGGTGATGCTGATCGTCAGTTACGTCTTCGTCGCCTTCTACGGCACCGACCACGCCACCGCGGCGTCGTTCCGGTACCTGGTGATGAACGTGTTCGGAAGCGCGCTCATGCTCGTCGCCGTCGGCGGCCTGTACGCCACCACGGGGACGCTCAACATGGCCGACATGGCCCGACGACTGGCGGCTCCCGACGCGTACGGCATCGATCCCGCGCCCGTCGTCGGGCTGTCGGCCCTGTTGCTCGCGGTGTTCGCGCTGAAGGCCGGGCTCGTCCCCTTCCAGTTCTGGGTGCCCGCCGCCTACACCGCCGCCCCGGCGCCGATCACCGCGATGTTCGCCGGCGTCACGAAGAAGGTCGGGATCTACGCGATCGTTCGCCTCTACTTCACGGTCCTCGCCGCCGCGTCGGTCCCCGTCGACGCGCCGGGCCTCACCGCCGCGTCACCCCTCGGCTTCCTCGCCCCGGTGCTGGGGGCGATGGGGGTTGCGAGCATCGTCGTCGGCGGGTTCGGCGCCGTCGGCCGGGACCGGCTCGGGGCCGTGTTCGCGTACTCGAGCATCGGGCAGGTCGGCTTCATCGCCGTGCCCGTCGCCGTCGCCGCCGCGGCGCCTCCCGCGGGGACGCTCCGCGGGGTCGCCATCGCCGCCGCGCTCGTGTTCGCGCTCCACCACGCGCTCGCGAAGGGACTGCTCTTCCTCTCGGCGGCCGCCGTCGAGGACGCGACGAAGACGGACCGCCTGGCGGACCTCGGCGGCTTCGCCGGCCACTCGCCGGTGCTCTCGGGGGCCGTCTTCGTCGGCCTCCTCTCGCTGATCGGCCTCCCGCCGCTGACCGGGTTCTTCGGGAAGCTCCTCGCGTTCGACGCGGCGGTCCGGGGAGTCGCGTCCGCTCCCGGCCCGTCGTCGGCGCTCGCGCTGGTCGCGTTGCTCCTCGGTGCCGTGCTCACGATCCTGTACGCGACGCGGGTGTGGGTCGGCGGCTTCTGGGGGCGCGAGACGACGGCGGTCGAGGTCGCGACCGTCGAGTCGGGTCAGGTCGCCGTCCTCGTCGCGCTCGCCGCGGCCGTCGTTCTCGTCGGCGTGGGGTTCGACCCGATCTACCGGTTCGCGGAGACGGCCGCGGCCGCCGCGCTCGACTCCGAGGGGTACGTCGACGTCGTGGGGCTGAGCGGGGGTGACGGCGCGTGACCCGCACCTGGCCGGTCGCCGGGTTCCTGTTCGGCGTCATCTGGGTGTTCGTCCAGGGACCGCCGCTCGCGCCCGAACCGCTCGTCGGGTCGCTGCTGATCGGCCTCGCGGTCGGCTTCCCCACGGCCTTCGTCTTTCGGCGTCTGTACGGGGAGACCGTCGACCTCCCCCGGTCGATCCGCGCGGTCCCGTACGCGCTGTGGTACGTGCTGACGTTCGTTCGGGAGGCGATCGTCGCCAGCCTCGACGTCACGTACCGCGTGCTCGCGCCCTCCAGACCGACCGACTCCGAGGTGATCCTCATCCCGTTGCGCGTACAGACCGACCTCGGCGTGACCACCATCGCCAACAGCATCACGATGACCCCCGGATCGCTCACGCTCAACTACGACCCCGAGGAGAACGCGCTGTACGTCCACGTGATCGACGGGAGCGATCCGGAGGACGTCGTCGACCCGATCCGCGACTGGGAGAGCTACGCGCTCGTCATCTTCGACGAGGAGCTCTCGCCGAGCGACCCCGCGCCGGACTTCGCCGTCTACCCGCCCGACCGAACGCATCCCGCGCTCAAGCAGGCGGCTCCGGAAGCGGGGGAGGAGACGGCGACCGATCGGCCGACCGAGGAGGCCACGGGAGGTGACGGAGATGGCCGCTGAGGGGTCGCTGGTGGCGGTCATCGACGCCGCGATCGTCCTCGTGGCGCTGCTGAACCTGCTGTGCGGCTACCGCGCGGTCCGAGGGCCGACGGTCCCCGACCGCGTGGTCGCGCTGGACGCGATCGCGACGAACGTCGTCGCGATCGCCGTCCTGTTCGCCATCAAGACCGGTCGGGGCCTCTTCGTGATCGTCAGCCTCGTGCTCGCGATCATCGCGTTCCTCTCGACGGTCGCGGTTGCCAAGTTCATCACCGAGGGCGACATCATCGTTACGAACGAGTGACAACTATGAATTACCGACATCGAACCCGACGGGAGAGTCAGACCGGGCAGCGCGCCTCCGGAGGGGGACGCCGATGATCGAATCGACTCCGATACGCGCGTGGATCGTCATCGCGCTCGTCGTCGTCGGGGCGTTCTTCCTCACGGTCGGGACGATCGGGCTGTTGCGGCTGCCGAACGTGTACAACCGGATGCACGCGACGAGCAAGCCGGCGACCATCGGTGCGGTCGCCGTCTTCCTCGCCGGGTTCGTCCACTTCGGTCCCGGGGGCGCCGGCCTCTCGTCGCTCATCGGTATCGTCTTCCTGTTCCTGACGGTGCCGACCGGCGCGCACATGATCTCGCGGGCGGCGGAACGGACCGGCGTCCCGTTCCTCGGGTCCGTGACGTGGCCGGGGAGATCGGACGACGAGTGAGGGGGCTCCCGACGCGCGTCGCCCGCTCCCGTCGAATGTGAACTACCCGCAAGGTATATGCCGGACAGGTCTCTCCTCGCACTCGTATGTCGGGACCGACTCGATCGCCGCGCTCGACGCGAGCCGCCGAGGGCGACGCGACCGCTCGCGGTGACGGCGACTCCCGGACGCGGTCCGCGAGGGACCGTATCCGCGTCGACGACGAGGTGCCGCCGGCGTTCGAACGCGACCTGCGGGGCCTCGCGGACGTCGCTTGGAACCCCTCGCGTCGACCCCTCGCCACCCTCGTCGCGGCGGTCGTCGTCGGCGCGCTCGGCTACCAGTCGTCCGTCGTCGCCGCCGCGGCCGGCCCGGTCGCCGGGCTCCTCGCGGCCGCCGCCGTCGCCGTCGCGTACGCGGCCGCCAAGCGATTCTGGGCGGTGCAACACCGGCTCATGATCGCGGCGGCGGACGAGCTCGATCGGCTCCGGTGACTGAGGGGTATCGGACGCGGCGAGCGCGTTCGAAGGCGGCCGGGAGTTCGCGCGGGTCGCCGCCATGTGTGTCATTTTTTAACATCCAAGTCATGTGATAGCGTATGGACCACACGCAGTACCGCGACGCCGTCGTCGAGAACCGTCGGAAGCACGGCTTCGAGCCGGTCGACGAGTACACGAACGGGTTCGACCCGGTATGGGAGACCCGCGACGAGGACGCCTCTATCGGCCCCGTCGCCGTCATCGCCACGCTCGTCGACGACGAGCCGGACCCCAGCCCGGAGGACCTCGTCGCGGTCGCGGACTCGTTCCGCGACGTGCTCGTCGACCGCGTCGACGACCGGCACGGCTCGACGACCCCCCTCGGCTACGTCGTCTTCCCGGTTCCCGATCCGGACCCGTCGCTCGTCGACGCGGCGCGCTCGTACACGGTCGCCCGCCGCCGGACCAACGTCTTCCCAATCGTGTACGACTGCGAGGACGAGACGCTCCACCGACACGAGGTGCCGCGGCTGAAGGGACGGGGTATCTACCGCCGACAGGCGGAGGACGTCGACCGGCTGTTCGACGTCTGAGACGCAGCTAAAAAACGGCGGCGACCGCTCAGATCAGGCGCTCGGCGATCCGACCGGCGCCCTCGGCGGCGGCGGTCGCGGGGTCGTCGGGGGAGACGACCTCGACGTCGCGGTCGAGCTCGGCCGAGAGCCGCTTCTCGAACTCCTCGGCGAGCCCGGGGATGCAGGCCATGCCGCCGGTCGCCGCGACCGGCCGGCCCAGCGCGAGCTGGTACGGCTTCATGTGGTCGTTCGCGAGCTCCGGGAGGAACTCGTTGGCGACGACGTCGACCGCCTCGTCGATGTAGCGGTCGACCGGCTCCCGCACGCCGCGGTCGACGGTGAACTCGTGGCTCCCGCCGCCGGGCTGTTGGATCACGTCCGTGAACGGCTCGAAGTCGTACACGTCGGCGTGCTCCTCCTTGTACTCGCGGGCGGTCGTCCGGTCGATGTGGACGCGCCCCTGGCTCTCCTCCTCGACGGCGGCGACGATCCGGCGGTCGACCTCGTTGCCCGTCACCGAGCCGGTCGAGAACGGCGAGAGCTGCTCGCCGCGGCGGTAGGCGCACGCCTCCAACGTCGTCGACCCCATGTTAATCGAGACGAACACCTCGTCGATGGCGGCCAGGTCGTCGCCGTAGGCGGGGATCGCCCCGCACAGCGACTCCGGGTAGCTCCGCGTCTCGGCCTGCCCGATCGAGGAGCCCTCGATGACCGACTTGAGGTTCTCCACGCCCGCCTCGTTGTCGATGGTGGGGACCGCGTAGACGACCGCGCTGTCCTCGGGGACGTCGTGGGCGTCCACGAGGGCCTCGAAGAAGCGCTCGGCGTCGGCGACGCTCTCGTCGTCCTCCGGCAGCCCCGACCGGAGCATAAAGCGCACCGTGTCGGGGTACTCGATCGCGGCCTCGTGGCCGAACAGGACCCGCTCATCGCCCGTGATGGCGTCCTCGTACGTCGCCAGACACGTCAGCGTCGAGTGTCGCTCGCGGCCCCCCCGTCCGTCGGGGAGGTCGAGCACCGTCCGCGTGCTGCCGAGTTTCACACCCACCGCTTCCGGGCCGTCTGTACTGTTGATCTCCGTGGATTCGTCGTCGTCGCTCATTGTTAATCACTCGCACACGAAGCGATTCGGACGATGGAGACGAGACTGATCCGGTGGTCCGCGGGAGTGAACGGCCGATCGTGGCGGGGGGCGTCGAACCCCTCCAGTCGACGCGTCAGCGCGTCGACCGCGTCGGGGGCGACCCAGCCGAGTTCGGCGTAGTACGACAGCGCGTCGCGGGCTCGCAGGCGGCCGCCGACGTCGACGAGGTAGCCGAGCCACTCGCCGACCTCGCGTTCCGCGTCCGTCGAGGCCGGGACCGCCCGCAGGTACGGGCGGTCGCCGGCGTCGGCGGGTCGGTCCCCGCCGCCGGCCAGCCGCAGCCCTCGCTGGCGCTGGAGCAGCTCCGTGAACGCGGCCGAGCGGGCGGCCTGCTCCGCTCGGTTCCGGTTCGGCTGACGAAGCGACCGCTCCCGAGGCGCTCCGTCCGCGCCGTCCCGCGGTGCGTCCGCGATCCGGCGCAGCTCCCGTACGTCGTATCTCCGTGGATTCAGACTCATGTTCCGTCCGTCGTTCGCGTCCGTACGGTCACGGTTGCCGTCGGCATATATGATAGTTCCTCCGCAGTTATCAGCGGTGAGAAACTATTCGCTCGGGCCGACGGCGCGGGACCGGGACCGCAGTCACCTCAGCGCTTTCCCGTGCGGAGCCGCTACCCCGTATGTGAAACGAAACGTCGGACGGATCGACGCGTTCGCACGGGTCGCCGGCGGCGCCGCGCTCGCGGTCATCGCCGTCCTCGTCGCGAGCGGCGAGGTGAGCGTTCCGGTGGGCTCCGCGGTCGGCCTCGGCCTCGCCGGCGCGGTGTTGATCGTCGAGGGCGCGACGCGGCGGTGTCTGCTGTATCGGGCGCTCGGAATCGACCGCTGTCCGGTGGAGTGACCCCGACGGGGACTACCTGACCGTCTCCCGACCGGTCACGGTCTCCACCTCCAGTTCGTACAGCGAGAAGTCGACGCGCTCGACCGCTTCGTCGAACAGCCGAAACGGCGGAAACCACTCGTTGAGCGTCTCCTCGTCGACATCCCCCTGCCACTCCCGGAGCGGGCCGCGGACCTGAACGCTCCACGACTCCGTCGCCGAGCCCTCGTAGCACACGAACGTGGCGGTCTCAGTCGTCTCGATGAACTTCCCCTTCTCGCTGTCGCCGTCGTGCTCGCTCACGCGGAGGAGGAACCGGTCGCCGTCGTAATGGTAGCTCAGCGGGACGGCGTACGAGTCGTCGGCGTCAGCGAGCCCGAGAACGCCGTGCTCGCCCGCTCGGAGGCGGTCGTCGACGTCGGACTCGGACATGCCGCTCGTGTACACGTACTCTGCGTGTTCCATACGTCCGACACGCGGCGGAGGGACAAATAGGCACCACTCCTGTCAATCGACCGTCAGCACCCCTTGCGCCGGCGCCGGCCGATTCGAACACGGCGCGTCGGGACCCCGAGAGCTCGCGCCCGGGGAGACTCACTCGCCCTCGCTCCACGGGAGCGGCTCCGTACACCAGTGACAGAAGTCGAGCTCGGCGTCGGTCTCCTTCCCGCAGGCCGGGCACTCGACCCGCACGGCCTCGCCGCCCTCGCCGGTGAGTCCGGCGACCGGCGAGCCGGCGGCGAGGCCCTCGTCGTCCGCGCTCGCGGCGCGGCGTCGCACCGCTTCCGCGGTCGCGTTGACGCGCTTCCGCTCGGCGACGTCCGCCCGCCCGACGACGTAGGCGTCGATCGACGAGAGCACGGTGAGGAGGGCGACCGGGAGCGCGACCTCGGTCGGTAGCGCGGCGGCGGCCTCGACCGGCGACGCCGCCGGCCCGGCGGGGTCGACGTCGTAGAGCGCGAGCAGCGCGACGCCGCCGCCGACGACCGTGACGTGCCACAGCAGCGCCCGTCCCCAGCGGCGCAAGACGAGGTGACCGAGCCCCGGGAACGCCAGCGCGAGGACCGCGGCGAGGACGGGACGCAACTGGTCTCGCATACGACGCGGGTTTGGGTGGGGACTATTTACCGTCTGCGGTGTCGACGCTCCGCCCGCCGCGGATAACAACCGTTAATCGACGCGCGGTCCTCCGGTCCGGCATGAGCAGGCAGCGGGCGACCGCGTTCGTTCCCGGGCACGTCACCGCCTTCTTCAGCGCCCATCCGGCCGAGCGCCCCGCGGCGGCCGGGTCGCGCGGGGCCGGACTCGCCCTCACCGACGGCGTGACGGTCCGGGTGTCGGCGGCGGGGACCGAGACCGACGGGTCGGGGACCGCCGACCCGGCGGCCCACGGATCGCAGACCGCCGACCTCCCGACCGACGGCGACGCCGGATCCCGCGCGATCGACGGCGAGCCCGGAACGATCGGCGCGGTCGAGGACGTGCTCGCGGAGCTGGGGGCCGCGGGCGGCGCGGGCGACGCCGACGAGGTCCCCGTCGACGTCGCGGTCGAGACCGACCTCCCGATCGGCGCCGGCTTCGGCGTCTCCGGCGCGGCGGCGCTCGGCGCGGCGCTCGCGGCCAACGACGCCCTCGACCGCGGGCGCTCCGAGAACGAGCTGGTCCGGACCGCCCACGAGGCGGAGGTGAACCGAGGGACCGGCCTCGGGGACGTGGTCGCGCAGGCGCGCGGCGGCGTCCCGATCCGGGTGACGCCCGGCGCGCCGGGCGTCGGGAAGCTCGACGGGATCCCCGCGGTCGGCCGCGTGGAGTACGTCACCTTCGGCGAGCTGTCGACGGAGGCGGTCCTCGGCGGCGACACGACCGCCCTCTCCGCGGCCGGCGAGGCGGCGCTCGACCGCCTCCGCGCGGACCCGCGGCTCCCGACGCTGATGGCCGCGGCCCGCGACTTCGCCGGCGAGGCGGACCTCCTCGTTCCCGAGGTCGCCGAGGCGATCGACGCGGTCGCCGAGGCGAACGGCGGTTCGGGCGGCGCGGCCGACGGCCCCGGGGCGGCCATGGCGATGCTCGGGCGCACCGTCTTCGCGCTCGGCACCGGGCTCTCCGACGCGGGCTACGACCCCCGAGTCTGCCGAATCGACGCCGCGGGCGCGCGGCTCGCCGGGGACCGCAACCGTGAGTAAGGACTTTGCCGCGTTCGGCCGGAGTGGCGGACATGGCTGAGTCGCTCCGCCCGTTCTTCGACGGGCTCTCGGCGCTCCCGCTGACGGTCCACACCGGCACCTCGTACCCGTACCGGCGGTCGTGGTTCGTCGTGTTCGCGCCGCCGAGCGGTTCCGAGGGCGATCACGTCGCACTGCTCGCGCTCGAGGACGAACCAACGTCTGGGACGGCTTCTGGACGTTTCGCCCGGAGCTCGTGACCCGACTGGAGCGGTACATCGCCGAGGAGCTCTGAGGCGGGCGGGCCGCCCGATCCCGCGGCCGCCTCGGGCGACGCCGACGAACAAAGCTTTACCGCGTCGACCGCCTATCTCCGGCAAATGGTACTCGACGACCTCGGTTCGTCCCTGCGGGGCAGCCTCGACAAGCTCCAGGGGAAGACCCGCCTCTCCGAGAGCGACGTCGAGGAGATCGTCAAGGAGATCCAGCGCTCGCTCCTCTCGGCCGACGTCGACGTCTCCCTCGTCATGGAGCTGTCGGACTCGATCAAGACCCGCGCGCTCGAAGAGGAGCCGCCGGGCGGCACCACGGCGAAGGACCACGTCCTCAAGATCGTCTACGAGGAGATGGTCGACCTCGTCGGGGACTCCACGGAGCTCCCCTTAGAGAACCAGACGATCCTCCTCGCCGGCCTCCAGGGGTCGGGGAAGACCACCTCCGCCGCGAAGATGGCGTGGTGGTTCTCGAAGAAGGGCCTCCGCCCCGCCGTCATCCAGACGGACACCTTCCGGCCGGGCGCGTACGACCAGGCCAAACAGATGTGCGAGCGCGCGGAGGTCGACTTCTACGGGAACCCCGACAACGACGACCCCGTCGACATCGCGCGGACGGGCCTCGAAGAGACGGAAGACGCCGACGTGCACATCGTCGACACCGCGGGCCGACACGCGCTCGAGGACGACCTCATCGCGGAGATCGAGGAGATCGAGCGCGCGGTCGACCCCGACCGGTCCCTCCTCGTCCTCGACGCCGCGATCGGGCAGGGCGCCAAGGAGCAGGCCCGCCAGTTCGAGGAGTCGATCGGGATCGAGGGCGTGATGATCACCAAGCTCGACGGGACCGCGAAAGGCGGGGGGGCGCTCACGGCGGTCAACGAGACCGACTCCTCCATCGCCTTCCTCGGGACCGGCGAGACGGTCCAGGACATCGAGCGGTTCGAGCCCTCCGGGTTCATCTCCCGGCTGCTCGGGATGGGGGACCTCAAACAGCTCTCCGAGCGCGTCGAGCGCGCCATGCAGGAGGCCCAGGAGGACGACGAGGACTGGGACCCCGAGGACATGCTGCAGGGGGAGTTCACCCTGAAGGACATGAAAAAGCAGATGGACGCGATGAACCGGATGGGGCCGCTCGACCAGGTGATGGACATGATCCCCGGCATGGGCGGCGGGATGATGGACCAGCTCCCGGACGACGCGATGGACGTCACCCAAGACCGGATGCGCAAGTTCGAGCGGATCATGGACTCGATGACCGAGGAGGAGCTGACGAACCCCCGCGTCGTCGGTCAGTCGCGCACGGAGCGGATCGCCCGCGGCTCCGGCACCGACGAGGAGACGGTCCGGCAGCTCCTGGAACAGCACTCCATGATGGAACAGACGATCAGCCAGTTCCAGGGGATGGGCGAGGGCGACATGCAGCGCATGATGAAGAAGATGGGCGGCGGCGACGGCGGCGGCCTCGGCGACATGATGGGCGGCGGCAAGGGCCCGTTCTGATCGGCGTCTCGCGGCGACCGGACGCCCGCTTCGACCCTCGAGTGGCTTGACGGCCGACGCCGTCGCGCCACTGACACTTTTGAGAGCCGCTCTCGAACTCCCCGTATGGTCCCGGCCTCCGACGAACCGCCGACCGACGGTCCGGCCGGCGCCTCGCCGGACGACGGGCCGTCGGCCGCCGGCCCCGTCACCGACCGCTCGCCCCGTCCCGGCCCGCTCCTCGACCGGACGCTCGCGCACGTCGAGCGGCTCCTCCCCCTCGCGCTCGTTCCGCTTCTCACAGCGCTCCTCAACGTCGAGGACCTGGCCGCCACGGCGGAGACCGACACGGTGGTCTCCGTCAGCGCGTCGTTCCCCGTCTATCGATACGACCTCTGGAGCATCATCGACCCGCCCGGCGACGGCGGCGCGTCGACGTCGGTTCCCTTCGACTCGGTCGGGCCACTCGCGCTCGCCGTCCCGCTCCTCGGCGCGTACGTCGTCGTTTCGGGGGCGCTGAGCGCAGGGTACTTCGGGAGCATCGCCGAGGGGATCACGACCGGTCGATTCGACTTCGTCGCCAACGTCCGACGGTTCGCCGTCCGGCTGATCGCGCTGGAGGCGCTCGTCGTCGCCGCGATCCTCCTCGCCGTCGTGCCGTTGGCCGCGTTCCCGCCGCTGCTCGTGTTTGCCGTGGTCGCCCTCCTCGTCCTCTCGTACCTGTTCTTCCCGACGGTGTACGTCCTCGTGCTGGAGGACCGCGGGATCGAGTCCGCGATTCGGCGGGCGTACGGGCTCGTCACGCGACACCGGCCGCTGTGGTTCTTCCTCGCGCTCGCGGCAGCGACGGCGCTCTGTTCGGTCCCGCTGAGCGCCCTCGCTTACTCCGGTCCGGTACCCGCGGTCGTCGCGGCGGTGGTCGCGGCGCCGATCGCCCTCGCGTTCAACGTCGCGGCGGCCCTGAAGGTCGCCGCGATGGCGGACGTCGACGCGGTCCGCTGACTCGATGGGCGTCTTCACGACCCTTATACGTCCCGCTCGGCTACGATCGATAGATGGAACTCAGGCGGATCGGCGGCTACGACGCACTGATCCTCGTCTCGGTCATCTGGTTCCTCGGGAAGTTCGCTCGCTACCTCTTCCCGCCGCTCTTCGGTCCCCTCCAGTCGACGTACGGCCTCAGCAACGCCACGATCGGTGCCGCCTTCTCGGGGTTCATGATCGCGTACGCGCTGATGCAGTTCCCCAGCGGCGCGGTCGCCGACCGGATCGGTCCGGTCCCCGTGGTCGTCGGCGGCGCGTCGGTCGCGGGGGTCGGCGCCCTGGCGCTCGTCGTCGACTCGCCGTTCGCGGCGCTGGTCGCGGCGATGGCCGTCATCGGAGTCGGGACGGGCGTCCACAAGACGGTCGCCGTGCGCCTGCTCGCCCGCGTCTACCCGGCTCGAATGGGGCGGATGCTCGGCATCCACGACACGCTCGGCGCGCTGAGCGGGGTCGTCGCGCCCGCGGTCGTCGTGGCGTTCCTCTCGCCGCCGGCGGCGCTCGCGCTCGCGCTCGACCGGTTGCCCGGCGCCGACTGGCGCGCGCTCTTCCTCCTGACCGGGATCGCCTTCCTCGCGCTCGCGCTCGTCTCCGCCCTGCGACTCGGCGGGCGCTTCGCGAGGGAGCGCCCCGCGACCGACTCGGGAGACACCGAGTCGGCGGGCGCGCGCGAATACCTGCGTCAGTTCGGCGATCGACGCTTCTCGGCGTTCGTCTCGGTGACCGTCGGAGTCTCGTTCGCTCACAACGGCCTCGTCGCGTTCCTCCCGCTGTACCTCGCCGAGGAGGTCGGGCTCGCGACCTCGACCGCGGGCCTGCTGTATTCGGTCCTCTTCGCGGTCGCGCTCGTCCAGCTCCTCAGCGGCGACCTCTCCGATCGGGTGGGCCGGTTCCCGGTGATGGTCGCGACGAGCGGGCTGGCGGCGGCCGGGCTGGCGGCGCTCGTGGCGCTCCCTCCCCTCGACGTCGGCGTCGTCGCGGCCGCCGTCGCCGTCGCCGGTTTCGGCGTCGGATCACACGGGTTTCAGCCGGTCCGAAGCGCGTACCTGATGGAGCTGCTTCCGGAGCGGCTCGCCGGCGGCGGGCTCGGCGTCGTCCGGACGCTGCTGATGGGGGCCGGCGCGCTCGCGCCGGGGATCGTCGGCGTCGTCGCTGATACGGCCGGGTTTCGGCCCGCGTTCGGCCTGCTCGCGGCGGTCCTCGCGGTGTCCGCGGCCGGTACCGTCGCGCTGTGGGTCACCGGGTGACCCGGCGAACGTCTGCCGGTTCGGCACCGGCGGGGCGCGGTCCGGCGACGGTTCGATCGACGTCCCGGTCGCCGGCCCTCGGCGTCGCGTCCGTCAGTCGTCGGCGTACAGCGAGTCGAGGACGAACTGGTCGATCGCCTTCCGCGCCTCCGCCGGCGCGTCCTCGTGGCCGAGCGCCATGCGACGGCCGCGCGCGGCGTGGATGATGTCGGTGATGAGCTGGCCCATTCGCTCGGCGTCGACGGGCTCGAACTCCCCGGTCTCGATCCCGTCTTCGACGACCTCGATGATGCTCCCGCGGACGCGGTCGTAGTGCTCGTTGAAGATCTCGCGGTGGTCACCGTCGTTCTGCGCGTGGGTGTACAGCTCGTGGTACACCTTCATGCGCTCCCAGTGGGAGAACTCCTCGAACTCGGGCCCGAACAGGCACTGGTCGATCCGCGCGTCGAGCTCCGAGCGGGGGTCGTCGTCCGCGTCCACCTCGACGCTCCCCTCGTACTGGTCGATGACGTACTCGAGGAACGACGACAGCAGGTCGTACTTGCCGTCGAAGTGGTAGTGGATCACCTGCCGGGTGAGGTCCATCTCCTCGCCGATGTCGCGCATCCGGAGGTCCGTGTACCCGTGCTTGCTCAGCGCACGGAACGTGGCCTCCATGATCACCTCCTCGGTGTCCTTGGAGGAGACGGTCTCGCGGGAGTCGCTCATACGGCCCTCTCCGACGGTGAGACACATAAGCGATCCCACCGTCCGATTCGGTTTACCATACAGTAAATTTTTAACCCCATGGTCAAACGGTACAGTCGGACATGACACGAAAGATCATCCGAAACGGGACCGTCGTCTCTCTCGATCCCGACGTCGGCGAGCTGGCGGAGGCGGACGTGCTGATCGAGGACGGCGAGATCGTCGACGTCGGCCGCGGACTCTCGGCCGAGAACGCCGAGGTCATCGACGCCGCCGGCCAGATCGTCGTTCCCGGATTCGTCGACTCGCACATTCACCTCGCGCAGACGCAGGTCCGCGGCATCGCCGGGGACTGGTCGCTGATGGGCGAGTACTTCGACCACATGCTCGGCAACATCACCGGGCTGTATCGGCCCGAGGACATGTATCTCGGCGGCCTCTTCGGCGCGTTCGAGAAGCTCCACACGGGGACGACGACGGCCTTGGACTGGTCGTACCCCAACACGCTCGAACACGGCGAACGCGCCGTCGACGCGCTGCGAGACGCCGGGTTGCGGGCGGTGTACACCTACGGTCCGCCGGGCGACGACGCGGCGAAGTGGTGGTACGAGAGCGACGTCGGCCTCCCCGAGGAGAACATCCGCGAGCTCTACGAGGGCGCGATCCGCGACGACGACCTGCTCAGCCTGGCGCTCGGGCTCCGCGGCCCGGACTTCTGTACCGATAAGACCGCCCGGGCCGACCTCGAACTGGCCCGCGACTTGGGGGCGCTCTCGACGATCCACATGGGCGCCGCCCTGTGGCCGTCGTCGGTGTACGGCGAGGAGTACCAGGGGTTCGGCGCCATCGAGGACATGCTCGGCCCCGACGTCAACGTCGCCCACGGGAACCACTTCGCGCAGGAGGACGTCGACCACGCCGTCGAGCAGGGCGTCTCCTTCTCGTCGACACCCGAGGTCGAGATGCAGATGGGCCACGGCATCCCCGTCACCGAGAAGGTGCTCGAGGCGGGCGGGCGCCCGGCCTGGGGCGTCGACGTCTGCTCGAACGTCAGCGGCGACGTGGGCAGCCAGATGCGGATCGGGATGCAGCTCCAGCGGATGTTCGACAACCAGGCGGTCCTCGAGGGCGACGAGGAGGTCACCGAGGTGAGCCTCTCCGCGCGCGACACGCTGGAGATGGCGACGATCGAGGGCGCGAAGGCGCTCGGCCTCGACGACGAGATCGGGACGATCACGCCCGGCAAGCGCGCCGACCTCGTCCTCTTCGACGCCTCCGACTTCATGACGGCGCCCTCGCACTCCCCGGTCCAGACCGTCGTCTTCCAGGCCGACCCCTCGCACATCGACACGGTGCTCGTCGACGGCGAGGTCGTCAAGCGCGACGGCGAGCTGACGAACCCGAAGGTTCACGAGGAGTTCGACCGGTTCGTCGCCTCCGGCGAGCGCCTGCTCGACGAGGCCGGCATCGACCTGTAGACAGCGCGATTCGACGTCATCACTCACACATCTCAATGCGACTCGGACAATACCGAACGACGGACGCGGAAACCCCCTGGTGCGGCGTATCGACCGACGACGGCGACGTGATCGACCTCGCCGAGGCGGGCGCGGCCACCGGGGTCCACATCGACGGCGGAACGACCGGCCTGCTCGCCGACTGGGAGTGGCGCCGGAAGGCCGAACTGGCGGTCGAGTACGCGACGGAGACCGGCGTCGGGCGCTACGCCGCCGCCGACGTCTCGCGGGCGGCGCCCGTCTCCGACCCGGAGAAGGTCGTCTGCGTCGGCCTCAACTACCGCGACCACGCCGAGGAGGGCGACAACCCGATCCCGGACGAGCCGGTCCTCTTCTCGAAGTTCCCCACCTCGGTGACGGGGCCCGAGGACGCCGTCACGTGGGACCCGGACCTCACCCAGAAGGTCGACTACGAGGCTGAACTCGTCGCCGTGATCGGCGAGGAGGCCCGCCGCGTCGACCCGGAGGAAGCGGTGGATCACGTCGCCGGCTTCACCGTCGGCAACGACGTGTCGGCGCGCGACCTCCAGCACGGCGACGGCCAGTGGGTCCGCGGCAAGAGCCTCGACTCGTTCGCCCCCGTCGGCCCGGAGCTCGTGACGACCGACGAGGTCGGCGACCCGCACGACCTCGCGATCTGGGCGGACGTGAACGGCGAGCGGCTCCAGGAGTCGACGACGGCGAATCTGATATTCGGGGTCGACGAGCTCGTCTCCTTCTGTAGCCGGGCGTTCACGCTGAAGCCGGGCGACCTGCTGTTCACCGGCACGCCGCCGGGCGTCGGCGTCTACCGCGA
This sequence comes from Halorubrum sp. Ea1, assembly GCF_002252965.1. Taxonomy (NCBI): domain Archaea; kingdom Methanobacteriati; phylum Methanobacteriota; class Halobacteria; order Halobacteriales; family Haloferacaceae; genus Halorubrum; species Halorubrum sp. Ea1. The sequence goes on along the minus strand of NZ_NHPG01000043.1, from coordinate 318 downwards.
GCCGCCGGTGCTGCTGGGGGACGGCGACAGCGTCACGGTCGGCGTGGAGGGCGTCGGCGAACTGACGAGCGAGTTCGCGTACGACCGAGAATAGCGACGCGACGGCTCTCACGGGAGTACGTGAGCCGAGTCGGCTCGCGATTTTTATCAGTGATTGAGTGGTGTCGCTGTCGGCTGTTTATCCGTGGTCGCTGACGCTGCGGTGAACGCCTCCAAAGGGGCAGCCGCTTGCTTATATATCGCTGACTACGGATCGGCGGGGAACAACTCCAAAGCCCCAGCCGCGAGGACTCGCGCGCCTCGCTGCGCTCCTCAGTC
>NZ_NHPG01000140.1:0-21697 GCF_002252965.1 Halorubrum sp. Ea1 | reverse complement strand
CCCGCCGCCTCCCTCGCGCACGCACCTCGCGGCCGCCGAGGGCGGCCGCTCGGCGGCGCGCGCCTTCCGCACTGCCGAGGCTCTAGTTATAAATAGTCGGCGTCGGCCGCGGCGGAACCGGTCCGCGAACGATACGTTGATACGTCGACCGCCGGTAGCAGACGAGACGATGGACGACCGGACGCGCGAGTACCTGAATGGGCGGTTCGGCGACTACTACCGCCGTGCCTCGCCGTCGCTCCCGCCGGACGCGAACCTGCGCGAGTGGGGCCACATCCCGTGGACGCCCGGCTCCGGGACGACGATGGTCCGCCACCAGTCGCTGTTCGACCTCGGCGACATCGACACGTTCTTCGCGGACAACGCGCCCCGGCACGCCTACTTCTCGGCCGCGCGCTACGACGACCCCGGCGCCTCGACGATGTCGAAGAAGGGGTGGCGCTCCGCCGACCTGATCTTCGATCTCGACGCCGACCACCTCCCGGGAGTCGACCCCGAGACCACCTCGTACCCGGAGATGCTCGCGGAGTGCAAGGAGGCCCTCCTGCGGCTGCTCGACTTCCTCGACGACGACTTCGCCTTCGACGACCTCACCGTCGTCTTCTCCGGCGGGCGCGGCTACCACGTCCACGTCCGCGACGAGAGCGTGCGGGGGCTCGACAGCGAGGCGCGCCGAGAGATCGTCGACTACGTGCGCGCGATCGACCTCGACACGGAGGGCCTGATCCGGACGGTCTCCGAGCGCGGCACGACGAAGCGCGTGCTCCGCACCGAGGGCGGGTGGGGCGCCCGCGTCCACGAGGCGCTCGTCGAGTACGCCGACGACCTCCGCGACATGGACGAGGACGCGGCCCGCGAGCGCCTCATGGAGCTGGACGGGATCGGCGAAGGGCGCGCGGAGACGATCCTCGGCGCGTTCGACCGCAACCCGACCGCCGTCCGCGAGGGCAACGTCGAGGCCGGCGGCCCGGGCGTGCGCCGGCTCGTCTCCGCGCTGGCGTCGCGCGCGGCCGCGACCGACACCGCCCCGATCGACGAGCCGGTCACCACCGACACGCGGCGGCTCATCCGGCTTCCGGGGACGCTCCACGGCGGCTCCGGGCTCGTCGTCACGCCGATCGAGCGCGACGACCTCGCCGACTTCGACCCGCTTCGGGACGCGGTGCCAGACCGGTTCGTCGGCCGCGAGATCCGGATCGAGAGCGACGTCGATCGGACGGTAGAATTAAACGGCGAGCGCGTTAGAGTTGAATCCGGTAGAAACACCGTTCCCGAGTTCGCCGGGGTCTTCCTCATGGCCCGCGGCGAAGCCCGGAAGGCACCCGAACAATGAACCTCGACGAGCTCAGATCGGCCCAAGCGAAGGAACGCCGCAAGGACAGCCTCCAGCACCTGCGGGACTCCTTCTACGACGACGTGGCCGCCTACGTCGCCGACCTGCGCGCGGCCCGCGACCGCCGCGCCGAACAGGTCGACAAGCCGTTCTCCGACGACGACGTCCGCCGCCTCTCCGACGAGGTCGAGACGGCCGAGGAGGTCGCCGAGGCGCTGTACGAGCGCCGCGTCGGCAAGGTCGTCAAGCTCGCGTCGTTCGCCGCGGCCGACATGCCGGTCGACGCTGACGGCATGACGACCGAGGAGCGGAAGCTGTTCGACGACCTCGTCGACCGCATCGGTGAGAACAAATCGCGCGTGCTCGACGTGCTCTCCGGCGAGGTGTCGGTGGACCAGTCCGCGTCCGGATCGGCGTCCGGAACGGGGTCCGAGCTCGAACCGGCGTCCGCGCCCGACGGTGCCCGGGCGGAGCGGGGGCCGACGGAGAGCGCCGCGCCCGACGCTCCCGAGGAGCCGGCGCCGCCCGCGCCGGACCCGGAGCCCGCCGATCGGTCGAACCCCATCGAACAGGCGGACGCGGCCGAAGACGAGTCTGGCGGGGTCGCCGACGCGCTCGCCGGCGCCATGGGCGGCGGGGACGACGAGGTCGCCGACGCGCTCGACGCGACGCCCGGCGAGACGGCGGAGTCGTCCGACTTGCCCCCGACCGATGCGCCGGAGCGCAACGCGAGCGACGTCGCCGGCGACGGCGCCACCACCGACGGCGGCCCGACCGCGGTCCCGCCGGAGCCCGCGCCGCCCGGAGCGCCCGGCGGCGACGGACGCGCGACCGCGGGCGACGTCGACTCGACCGACGAGACGGGCGCGTCTCCCGGAGCCGACCCGGCTGACTCGGCCGATTCGGTCGACGACGACCGCGCGACCGTTCGGATCACCCGCGACGTCGGCGCCATCTTCGGCGTCGACGAGCGGGAGTACGACCTCGCGAGCGAGGACGTCGTGAGCCTCCCCGTCGAGAACGCGGCGCCCCTCGTCGAGCGGGACGCCGCGGAGCGGCTCGACTGACCCCCGTCGATGGTCGGTGACGCCGCGGGCGGCGTCTCGGACGCCGAGACGACCGCCCGAGTCCGGGCCCTCGGCGCGACGGCGACGCTCCTCGCGCTCGCGGGCATCGCGGCCGCTGTCCTCCTCGACCCGACGTTCTCGTGGACGAGCGACGCGCTCTCCGATCTGGGGGTCCGCGATCCGAGCGCGCCCGTCTTCAACGGAGGGCTGATCCTCGGCGGCGCCGTCGGCGTCGGGTACGCGGTCGAACTCGGGCGGGCGCTCGGCGGTCGGACCGGCGCGCTCGTGCTCGCGGCGTGGGTGTGGCTCCTCGGGCCGGCGCCGGTCCTCGGAGCGGTCGCGGCGCGGTTCGACGGCGTCGGGGGCGACGGTAACACCGGATGCAGCGAGACCGACGAGCACTAACGCCGCGGGCGGCTATCGATCGGCAATGGAGGTCGAGTTCCTCGGCGGCGCCCGCGAGGTCGGTCGGAGCGCGGTCCTCGTCGACGGCGCGCTGCTCCTCGACTACGGCCTGTTGACCGCGGACCCCCCGCAGTACCCGGTCCGCGACCCCGAGCCCGACGCGGTCGTCGTCTCGCACGGGCACCTCGACCACGCCGGCGCGGTGCCGGCCCTGCTGAAGGGCGACCGGCGGCCGGCGGTCCACTGGACGCCGCCGACCGCGGACCTGACGCGAACGCTCGCGCGCGACACGCTCAAACTCCACGGCAACAGCCCGCTGTGTCCCTTCTCCGAGGAGCACGTCGCGCGGGTCGGCGAGGTCGAGGAGCGACACGCCTACCGAGAGCCGTTCCCCGTCGAGGCGGGGGGGACGGAGTACGAGGTGACGCTGTTCGACGCGGGACACATCCCGGGGTCCGCGCACGTGGTCGTCGACGACGGCGACGACCGACTGCTGTACACCGGCGACTTCCACACCGACGACCAGCGGCTCGTGTCGGGGACGACGGCGCGGCCCGACGCCGACGCCGTGATCTGCGAGTCGACGTACGCGGACGTGACCCACGAGGACCGCCGCGCGGTGGAGGACCGCTGGGCCGAGAGCACGGAGACGACGATCTGGGAGGGCGGGACCGTCGTCGCGCCGGCGTTCGCGATCGGGCGGACGCAGGAGATCATGCTCGTCGCCGAGGCGAACGGCCTCACCCCCTACGTCGACGGGATGGGGGTCGAGGTGACGCGGCTCGTCCGGCGGTATCCCGAGTTCCTGCGCGACCCCGAGGCGCTCCGCCGCGCCAAGGGCGCCGCGCGCTTCGTCACCGGCCGCGACGGCCAGCGCGAGCGGATCGCCGCCGACAACGAGCTGATAATCACCACGTCGGGGATGCTCGCGGGCGGTCCGGTCCACTCGTACCTCCCGAAGATCCGGGGCAGCCCGGCGAACCTCGTGACGCTGACGGGGTATCAGGTCGAGGGGACGCCGGGCCGCGAGCTCCAGGAACACGGGCGGCTCGAGATAAACGGCCAGGTGCGTCCCGTCAGCGCCAGGGTGGAGTCGTACGACTTCTCCGCGCACGCCGATCGCGAGGGACTGGAGTCGTTCCTCGAGTCGTACCGCGGCGCGCGGGTGCTGGTGAACCACGGCGACCGCTGCGAGGCGTTCGCCGAGGACCTCCGCGCGGACGGGTTCGACGCGAGCGCGCCCGAGATCGGGGAGCGGGTGGAGCTGTAGAAGCGGTCAGTCGTCGCTTTCGTCGACGACGGACGTGTTCGACACGGTCGCGGCGTCCAGCGGGCCCGCGCGTTCGACCCCGTCTCCCGCGCTCGGACTGGCGTGTTTCTCCCCGTCCCATCCGGGATGGAAGTAGGCGACGCCCCGGTTCGGGAACTCGACGGCCGCCACGCGCTCGTTCGACGCGTCGGGGAGCTGCGGCCGAACGGGGTTCGAGGTGTTCAGGCGGTCGACCGTCACGGACCGTATCGGTCCCTCGGGGCCGCCCTCGCCCGGATTCGCCGCCGTGAGCCAGACGGTCGCCTCGACGGTCGCGTTCCGCCCTTCCACGTCGACGAACGCGTTTCCGACGCCCGTGTACCGGACTCCCGTCACCGTCGGTCCCGTCGGCACGCAGGTCACGGTGTGGGTGCGGTCCAGCGAGACGCTGACCCCGCCGCCGTTCGCGTCGGCCTCGAAGGCGAGCGGGACCGCCTCTCGCTCCGGACAGCGCAGCGTGACGTCGACCGCGGCGGCGCTCCCCCGCTCCAGCGACGAGGGCGGCTCGACCGACTCGATCGTCGCGTCCGTCGCTCCGGGGTCCGCGATCGAGACGTCGACGTCGAACTGGCCGAGGTCGCCGCCGAACCGGTTCCGGTACTCGACGACCGGCACGGACTCGCCGTCGCGGACCTCGTCGGCGAGCGGCTCGTAGCCCAGGTACGCGCTCGCATCGTCCGTCACGTTGACCGCGAGCCCGCGGTCGGCCTCCATCGCGGTGAATCCCACGGTGCCGATCACCAGCCCGACGGCCGCCGCGAGTACGAGCACGAGGCTCAGCGTCCGGAGGGCGCTCGCGTCGGCCGTCGGCGTCCGGGCGGTCGCGCTCATGTGCCCTCGGAGAGCTCGGGCGGTTTCTCGGAGTTCCCGAGGCGCGCTCGGCGGCCGACGACGCGGTGGGCGGCGGCGGAGATCCCGAAGGCGGTGGCGGTGAACGCCCCCACGTCGATCGCGTCGAGCCCCGCGAACCCCGGCGTTCCGGTCGCGACGGCGGCGAGGAGCGAGACGGCGACGCCCGCGAGCCCGACGTAGTAGAGGCTCCACGGGATCTCCCGGCTGCGGAGGACCTCGACGTAGATGTCGAGTTCCTCCAGCTCGGGCGTCGGCTCGACGAGGTTCGCCTCCTCGTCGACCGTCACCACGTTCTTCTCCTCCAGCTTCGGGAGGTGCGTGCGCCGGAGCGTGCTGTACACGTTCCGGCGGTCCTCGTACCGGACCGCCTCCGGGTCGACGTCGCGCTCCCACGCGGTGACGTGCACGGAGAGCTCGGCGACGTCGATCGGCTCCTCCGCGCGCTTGAGCGCGTGGATGACGAAGCGGCGCCGCCTGTTCGACAGCACCTCGAAGACCTCGTCCTCGGACAGTTCACCTCCGTTTCGGCTCGATTCGTTCGTCGTGGCAGCGGTCGATGTCATCGATGTGAGCACCCTGGTTCCCCGCCGGCGGATCTCCCTCCTCGAACCGGCGATTTTCGCTTGTAACGTGTGCGAGATACTACCATAAATGAGTAGGATAGTTAACCTGTCAATGTCTGTTTTCTGTTAGGAACAGGCGATGATCGGCGGTCAGACGGGCGACACCTGAATCCGGTACGAACGTCCGACCGGATCTTCAGGGAGTCGTTGAACGTCTAATCCACTCCCTGAAGCGAATTAGGAGCTCTTTATCGATGTTTCGGGGCGACGCGCGACGGGCGACGAGGAGCGCCCGAAGCGCATCGAGCCGCGCGAGTCACGCAACGAGGAGTGGATGCAAACATGTCGAGAATATCATAACGAAGTACCACCACCCGTATGTGTTATCCAAGCACTCCCGGTCCGGACGCCCGGGCTGCGGGGGTGCGCCAACACAGGTGAGATACGACATGGAACGACGCAAATTCGTGATCGGTCTGGGTGCATTGGCTTCGGGAGCAGCGGCCGCGACGGGTACTGGGGCGTTTACCGCCGCGGAACTCGACGGTCGAGAAGCAAACATCGGTGTCGTCAACGACAGCAACGGCCTCATCGGACTCCAGTCTGGGACCAGCGAATACGTCACCAACAGCGGGGGTAGTGGCGGTAACGAGCTGATGATCGACTTCGATCCGGATGACGACGGAACCGGTATCAACCCTGACTCTACGTATCAGGTCGGTGGGCTCGGTGAGTTCGATTCCGGCAACGTTGACTACGTTCCCGGTGACCCGACCGCGAGCCCGTCTGTCGGCGACGTCGCCATCGATACGGACACCAGCATCGAAACTGAGCACGCGTTCAAGGTGATGAATCAGACGAACAGTACGAAACAGATCGAAGTCACCTATGACCCGAATTCATCATTCCCGTCCGGTGCTCGACTCTACTTGGTTGCGTACTACGAGGAAGGAGACGATGACGGTAATTCCTCGCAGGAAGAAGGACTCGTGGTCGGAGACGTAACGAACGGTGACAACCCGAAAGCGGCTAGTATCATATTCGCTGACCAGCAATACTCTGACCCCGTCGGAGCAGGAGACGAATTCTACGTCACAATTATTGTTGACGTGGATGAGGTCAGTTCCAGCACTGATCTCGGTGGTTCTCTCACCGTCCGCGCAGGGAGCCACGACGACTTCACCAACGCCGACTCATAAACCGGACTCCGACACAGGTACGTTATTATGAACCGACGCGACGTCGTGGTCGGACTGGGAGCGCTTGTCGGTACGGGAGCCACGGCTTCCGGCACCGGTGCGTTCGGTGCCGCAGAGGTCTCCCGGCGGGCGGAGATCGACGTCGTCGACGACAGCGACGGGTTAGTCGGATTGGTCGCGAACGAAGCGGTCGCGGGCGTCCGGATGAGCACCGGTGGCGAACTGACGGTCTCGATCGGTGACGGCGATCCCGGAGTGAACGTCAGTTCGGTGTACCAGTTCGGAGCGTTCGTTTCCGACGACGACATCGACGGTATCACGGGTGACACGTTCTCCGCGGTCACGGACGACGACCCCGCAGATATGAGCGACGGCCAGGACTCGCTCGAATCCGCGTTCGTCGTCGTGAATCAGTCCGCCGAGGACCTTTCCGTCGCGATCGACTTCGAGCTGAGAGACGACATCGACGGGAACACCGAGTACGCCTTCGAGCTACAGTCCTCGCAAGGCGGCGCCGGCGCACGGGAGGGTCTCGCGACGAGTCCGATCACCGGCCGGCTCACCGCCCAGCTGGCCACCGGCGAGTCGATCGGCGTCTCGTTCATCATCAACGCGCTGGACGGAACGACGGCGGACGAGATTTCCGGGAGCCTGAGCGTCTCCGCGACGGCCGTATAGCGGCCGTCCTCTTTATCGACGATCAGGAAGGCCGTTCAACTGGTTCATGGGTGCCGAAAAGCGTCGAGTAGCGACTATCGGAGAGCGCGACCGAAGGAACGAGTACGAGGCCGACCGGAATCGAGGTATCGCTTACTTCCCGCCGTCGGTGTACGCCCAGTCGTCGAGCACGCGCTCGGCGGTCGCGTCCGCCTCGGCCGGCGTGACCCGATTGCCGGCGACGACTTCGTCGGCGAGGTCGCAGGCGAGGTCGTACACGGCCGCGCCGTCGGCGCGCTCGGCGACGCGCTCGAACGTCGGCCGGTAGCCGGCGGCCGTCCGCTGTCCGGTCTCGTCGAGGGAGGCGTCGATGGCGTACTCGAGCTGACGGACCGCTTCTGCTGGTTCCATACACACGTGATCGCGTGCTTCGCACTTAAGTATACTCGGATTCAGAATTGAGTTAATACTCTCGCGGCGACCGGGCCTCCGCGGCGGCGGAGCCGCGGGACCGGGGTCGTCGATCGACGTTTATAGGCGTCGTGGCGCCCCAGAACGTTCATGACCGACGCAGACGAGCGCGCGGCCGTCGCGGAGCGCGCGGCGCGAGCGGGCGGCCGCGTGGCGCACGACCACTTCCGGAGCGACATCGCCGTCGAGAGCAAGGGCGAGGACGACGTGGTGACGGAGGCCGACCGGGCCGCCCAGCGCACCGTGATCGAGTCGATCCGCGACTCGTTCCCGGACGACGCGTTCGTCGGCGAAGAGGAGGACGAGCGCAAGACCGTCCCCGACGAGGGCGCGTCGTGGGTGATCGACCCCATCGACGGCACGCACAACTACGTCCGGGACATCCGGATGTGGGGCACCGCAGTCGCGGCCGTCGTCGACGGCGAGCCGGTCGCGGCCGCGACGGTCTGCCCCGCGCTCGGCGACGTGTACACCGCCGACGGCGACGGGGCGTACCGCAACGGCGACCCGATCGCGGTCAACGACGTCGCCGACCCGCACCGGGCCGCCGTCAGCCCGACGCTGTGGTGGGACCACGACGCGCGCGACGAGTACGCCGCCGCCTGCGAGGCGATCGTCCGGCGGTTCGCCGACATGCGCCGGTTCGGCGCCGCGCAGGTCGTTCTCCCCACCGTCGCCGCGGGCGGGCTGGAAGGCGTGGTCTCGAACCTGCGGGCGAACCCCTGGGACTCGGTCGGCGGGGTCTTCATGATCCGACAGGCCGGCGGGCGCGTCACCGACCTGGAGGGGAACCGCTGGCGACACGACTCGACGGGGCTCGTCGCCTCGAACGGGAGCCTCCACGACGAGGTGCTCGCCGCCGCGCGCGAGATCGAGGATTTGGACTGAGGCCGGTTGCTTATAAATAATCGAAGCGGTGGCGCGCGCCTCCGAGCGGGCCGATGGCCCGCGAGGAGCGCGTGCGAGGGAGTCGGACCGGCGCGACCGCGCCGGTCCGACGAGGCTGGGGAGGCGTGAGGCTGCGGTGCGGTGCGGGGTGGGACTCAAAGGGGCAGCCGGGAGGGCGAAGCACGGCGACGGAAGCACCGCAGGAACGAGCGCAGCGAGTGACGAGGAGCGCACCGAGCCGCGCGAACCCTCCCGGCTGGGGCTTTGGAGGCGTTCACCGGTGATCCAGTATCGATCACGTACAGCCGAGGGTTCAAATCCGACGCCGCCGAACGCCGCGACATGTACGCGGTCGTCGGCTGCAACGAGTGCGCGGCCATGTGGCTCCTCTCTGACCCCCGGACCAGCGACAGCGCGACCTGCCCGCGCTGCGGGAAGACGCACCGGACGGCGAAGCTCAAGCGGTTCTTCGAGTCTGAGGACCGGGCGGCGGCCCGCGAGGCCCGGGCCGCCCTGCTCGCGAAGAAGCGGGACGAGAGCGCGGCGTTCGCCGAGATCGACCACGTCTCGGAGCTCGAACACGCCGTCGACGACGCCGGGGTCGGCGACCGGGAGTACCTCGAGGCGAGCGGGATCGACGCCGACGCCGTCGACGAGGCCGGCGCCCGCGCCGAGGGCGGCGGGTCGAGTTCGCGGACGCGGACCGAACTCGTCCGCGACGCGGTCGAGGCCGCCGCGGAGCCGACCGAGGAGAACGTCGTCGCGCACGCGAGCGAGCGCGGCGTCCCCGCCGAGACGGCCCGCGAGATCCTGACGAGGCTGACCCGACGGGGAGAGCTCTCCGAGTCGCGGGGCCGGTACAGGGTGGTGTGAACCGGCCGCGGCGGCGGTCGGCGACGCGGTCGAGCGGTCCGAACTCGACAAAGCACTTATATCGCCGGTTTGACGTTCGGCGTATGGACACGCGAACTGCCCTCCTGGCGGCCGCGGCCGCGGTGCTCGTCGTGAGCGCGGTCGGGGTCGTCGCCGCGCCGGACGCCCTCGACGATCCCCGCGAGGAGAACGAGCGCCCCGGCGACGTCCGTATCGCCGGCATCGTCGTGTCGCCGGGCGAGGTGCGCGGCGAGACGGCCGAACTCCGGCTCGGCGTCGATCTCCGGCACCGGGGGCCGGCCGTCGAGAACGTCACCGTGCGCCACCGCGCGATCGGCGCCGACTCGGGACTGCTCGTCGACGAGACGACGGTCGACATCGGCGAGGTCGACGGCGGCGGCGAGCGGACGATCAACGGCTCCGTCGACGTGGAGCGCGCGGGCGGCTACCGGATCGAAACCGCCGTGTTCGCCGACGGCGAGCGCGTCGAGACGCGGACGACCCGCGTCGGCGGCGTGGCCGCGCTCACGCCCGACTACGCCGACACGCGGGTCGGATTCACCGACGGGAACGTCTGGCCGACGGTCGCGGTGAGCGTGCGCGAGGCGGACAACGCCACCGCGACGCTGTCGGTCTCGGTCTCGGTGACCAACCGCGGCGACGCGGCCTCCGACCCCCTCGATCTCCGGCTGTTGATGCGGCAGGCCGAGTCGAACGTGATCGCCGACGAGGCCCGGGAGACCGTCGGGTCGGTCCGGCCCGGCAGGACCGAAACGGTGACGACCACCGTCGAGGTGCCCGCGAACTACAACTACTACGTCGACGCCGCGCTGTGGAGCGACGACGTCCTCATCGACGAGACGCAGGGCGTCGCCAACCTGAACCCGCGAGAGACGATCGACGCCGACGAGAGCGTCGAGGAGGTGGAGTTCTCGGTGGAGGACTTCGCGGACGGCGGTGCGGGCGGCGACGACGGCGCCGACGGTGAGCGGCCCCGCGACGACGGGAGCACCGACGACGGCACGCCGGGCTTCGGCCCGGTCGCCGCGCTCGCCGCGCTCCTCGCGGCGGCGCTGTACGCCCGGAGGCGGCCATGACCGACGACGAGCGCCCCGGCCCGGCGGAGGGCGAACGGACGACCGAATTCGACGACGACCGACCCGCGACCGACCGCGACGACGACCGACCCGCGACTCAACCCATGACCGACACCGACGACGACACGACCGAACCGGGCGAACCGATCGCGGCAGCCGGATCGAGCGACGAGGGGATCGGGCGGCTTCCGACCGAGCGCCTCCGCGGGATCCTCGACCGCGTCGGCCTCGCGGCGCTCGTGCTCCTGGCGCTGATCGCCGGGTGGGGCTTCTACAGCCAGACGGGCGTCGCGATCCGGACGTGGCTCGATTCGGCCTACCAGCCGATCGCGCTGGCGGCGTTCAACCTCGCGATACTCCTGATCGCGCTCGCCGGCGTGGCCCACCAGCTCTCGCGCATCCGGGCGAACGAGTAGTCGAGACGTCGGGCGGTCCCGGCTCGACGGGTCACGGGCCCGTCGCGCCCTACTCCTCCGGCAGGTCGTCCGTGCTGGCGGGGATCCGCTCCACCTGCCCCGCGAGCGTCGCCGCGTCGCCGGCGACAGTGGAGGCCTCGACGCCGGCCTCGTTCGCGACCAGTCGCACGTGCGCCGCGAGCAGCGCGAGCGCGCGGAGCCCCTCGCCCTCGGGGCCCTCGTCGGCCCGCTGCGCGAACGTCGTGTCGACCTCGCCGTCGCGGACGACGCCGACGTGAACCGCCTCGACGTCGTCGCCGTCGAGGAGCGCGCGGGCGCGGTCGAGTTCGGCGGCGAACGCGTCGCCGCCGGCGGTCTCGTCGCCGGCGGACGCGCCGTCGCCGGACGGGGTCCCGTCAGCGGGCGTCGTGTCGTCGCTCATGGAGGGACGTACGCGGAGCCGAGGCAAAAGCGCGGCGTTCGCGCACCCGTGAGCGCTGCTGAACGGGAGCGTCGAAGCGCGAAAAGCGGCGGCGCGCGGGGTGAGGCGTTACTCGTCGGGGCGCGGACGGGCGATGAACAGCGCCTCCTCGAGCGTGAACGGGTCGTACACCGACTGGTGGCAGACGCAGTAGGTCCCGTTCTCGGCGTCGTACCGGGCGGACTCCTCTAACACCTTGTAGTCGGGAATACAGCAGAAGTGCGTGCAGACGTTGAGGTACGCGATGAACCCCTGGTCGGTGGAGGCCTCGAGCCACTCGTCGTCGGAGTTCGCGACGGCCTCTTCGATCCGCGGCGAGCGGATGACGATCGCGTTCAGGTTCGTCTCGGCGTCCTCGGACCGCCACGTGACCGAGGCCGGCTTCCCGACGCCGTCGTCGCCGATCCCGTTGCCCCACGTGTCGTAGTTTCCGAAGTCGTCGACGTGGATCTTATCGCCGGCCTCGTACGTCTCGTCCTGCCAGTCGTACTTCCCGGGGGCGGCGCGGAACAGGTTGTCCGACTCGAAGTCGGGCGCGATGTTCTCCTGGGACTCGACGCCGCAGTACTGGAACCACTCGCCGGAGTACGTCTTCCCGCCGAGGTCCTGCTGTGCGACCTGGATCTCCTGTCCCTCCTGCGTGACCGTCGTCGTCTCGGGCCAGATGCCCTCGATGTATCCGTCGTCGGTCACCTGCAGGGGAATCTGCGGGAGCCCGCGCGGCGCCGGACCGCCGGTCTTCGCGATCGTCGTCGCGACCGTCGAACCGCCGCCGACCCCACCGGCGGTGGTCAGCGTGTTCACGGTCGCCGACCCCATCGCCCCGACGCCCGCGAGGGCCGCGCCCCCGACGACGCCCTTGACGAAGCGCCGCCGGCCGGACTCGGCCGGATACTTGTCGGACTTACTCATACGCGAGGTTCGGGATGGATCGGTAAAAAGGGTGACGAACCGGCCACCGAAGCGGCGGATCGGTCGGCCCGACCCGAAGCGGCTCGTCCGGCCGAGCGGAATCGACCGATCCGAACCGATCCGCTCCCCCGAGTGTCGCGACGGACGACCGCTCGCCCGATCGGCGCACGATCGATCGGGATATTCACTCGGAGCCGAGGCAAACATTCGTTCAGACATCGCCTTTAACCCGCGGCGACGGGTGTAACTGTGGTATGGAGTTGCACAATCGAGACGTACGGACGGACGTCCGGGAGCTCGGCGCGCTCGTGGGGGACGTCCTCTCCGCACAGGCCTCCACGGAAGCGTACGAGACGGTGGAAGACCTCCGGAACGCGTCGATCCGATACCGCCGCGGCGACGCGGAGAGCCGGGCCGGGCTCCACGAGTCAGTCGACGGGCTCTCGTCGAACCGCGAGGAGATCGTCGCCCGCGCGTTCACCACCTACTTCGAACTGATCAACCTCGCCGAGGAGCGCGAGCGCGTCCGCGCCATTCGGAACGCCGACGACGAGGGCGCCCTCCACGACTCCTTCGAGGCCACCGTCGAGGAGTTCGCGGAGCAGGGAGTCGAACCCGAGGAGCTACGCGAGCTGCTGGAGGACGTGCTCATCGAGCCCACCTTCACCGCCCACCCGACCGAGGCCCGCCGGGCGACGGTGAAGGCGAAGCTCCGGTCGATCGCTAACCACCTTGAGGAGCTCGACGAGCGCAACCTCACCGAGCGTGAGCGAAACGCGATCTGGCGCGACGTCACCGCCGAGGTGACGAGCCTCTGGGGCACCCGACAGGTTCGCCAGCGCCGCCCGGAGCCCGAAGACGAGGCCCGAAACGTCGGCTGGTACCTGGAGAACACCCTCTTCGATGTCGTCGGCGACGCCTACGAGGAGTTCGAGGAAACCATTTCGAGCGAGTACGACGACATCGACTGTCCGAAGCTCTTCGAGTTCCGCTCGTGGGCGGGGTCGGACCGCGACGGCAACCCCTTCGTGACGCCCGAGGTCACCGACGAGACGCTCGAACGGCAGCGGTCGGTCGCCATCGAAAAGTACCGTGACCGGTGTAAGCGGCTCTCCGCCGTGTTGAGCCAAGACGGCGAACGGTACGCGATCGACGACCGGCTCACGGAGTCGCTCGCGGCCGACGCCGAGCGCTTCCCGACCGTCGTCGAGGAGGCCCGCGAGCGCTACCCCGACGAGCCGTACCGCCAGAAGCTCCGCCTGATGCGCGAGCGACTCGACCGCGTCGACGACGTGCGCCCCGGTGAGTACCCCGACGGCGACGCGTTCCTCGCCGACCTCGACGTCATCGCCGAGTCGCTCCGGGCCGACGGGCAGGACGCGGTCCGCGAGTCGTTCGTCGAGCCGCTCCGCCGACAGGTGGACACGTTCGGCTTCACGCTCGCCTCGCTCGACCTCCGCGACCACCGCGAGAACCACACCGAGGCCGTCGCCGAGGCGGTCGCCAGCGAGGGCGTCGACTACCGCGGGATGGACGAGGACGCGCGAGAGGAGTTCCTCACCGAAGCGATCCTCCAGGACGACCCCGTCGTCGACACCGACGAACCGGGCGACATCTCCGACACGACGGAGCGCGTGCTGGAGCGGTTCAGCGAGCTCGCCGAGTGGCAAGACGAGTACGGCCAGCAGGCGATCGACACCTACTGCATCTCGATGACGGAGGAGCCGAGCCACGTGCTGGAGGTCCTGTTCTTGGCCGACCAGGTCGGCGCCGTCTCGCTGCCGGACCACTGCGGGCTCGACGTCGTCCCACTGTTGGAGACCGAGTCCGCGCTCAACGGCGCCGAGCGCATCCTCGGGGCGCTGTTCGACAACGAGGCGTACGCGACCGCGCTGGAGGTCCGCGGGGACCTGCAGGAGGTGATGCTCGGCTACTCCGACTCCAACAAGGAGAACGGGTTCCTCGCCGCGAACTGGGACCTCTACGAGAACCAGCGCCGGATCGCGCGGTTCTGCCGCGAGGAGGACGTCACGCTCCGGCTGTTCCACGGGCGGGGCGGCTCCATCTCCCGCGGCGGCGGCCCGATGAACGAGGCGCTGCTCGCGCTGCCGAACGAGACCGTCACCGGACAGGTGAAGTTCACCGAGCAGGGCGAGGCGATCGCCGAGAAGTACGCCAACCCGCGGATCGCCGAGCGCGAGCTCGAGCAGATGCTCGACGCGCAGATCCGCGCCCGCCACGAGGCCAACGAGGAGCCCACGGAGGACGTCCCCGAGGCGTGGGTCGACGCGATGGAGACGATGGCGCCCGCGGCCCGCGAGACGTACCGCGACCTGCTGAACACCGACGGGTTCGTCTCCTACTTCGGACAGGCGACCCCCATCTCCGTCGTCGAGGACCTCAACCTCGGCTCGCGGCCCGCCTCTCGCTCCGGCGAACGCACCGTCGAGGACCTGCGCGCCATTCCGTGGGTGTTCTCGTGGACGCAGACGCGGCTCATCCTCCCCGGCTGGTACTCGCTCGCCTCCGGCATCGACGCCTACCTCGACGAGGTCGGCGAGGAGGCGGGGCTCGAAACGCTCCGCGAGATGTACGACGAGTGGCCGTTCTTCCGCACGACCCTCGACAACGCCGGCCTCGCGCTCGCCCGCACGGAGCCGGAGATCGCCGCCGAGTACGCCGACCTCGCCGACGACGAACTCCGCGAGCGCTTCTTCCCCGAGCTCATCGGCGAGTACGAGCGCGGGCGCGAGCTCGTCTTGGCGATCAGCGGTCGCGACCAGCTCCTCCGCCGCGAGTGGCTCGAGGAGAGCCTCGACCGTCGGAACCCCTACGTCGACCCGCTGAACCTGCTGCAGGCGAACCTGCTCGGACGGACCCACCGGACGGAGGAAGAGGAGCGCACCCTCCGGCTCACCGTCAACGGTATCGCCGCCGGGATGAAGAACACGGGATAGCGCGTCGTCGACTCGCCGGCGGGCCGTCTACTCTTTTCCGCCGTTCAGACCGATAGCCGCCGCTTCGACGAACCGGTCGCGATGACATCGAGGGGGTAGCTCCAATGACGATTAGAGATTTCGTATAGCGTTATTCAATATATTGCTTCGGATACGGGGCAAACCGCATCGAGCATCAACACGCGGTAGGCGGCGCTCTCCGGCCTGATGTCGGGATCTGAACCAGAACGAGGAGCTGAACGAGTATCGCGAGCCGTCGCTCGGCGGGGCGAACGGAGCGAAAAGGCGAATCGCTATCTACGCGTAGCGCTCGAGTTCCGGGCGGTCGAGGTCCTCGAAGACCTCTGCGGCGACTTCGGAGAGGAACGCTTCGCCCTCGTCGGAGACGCGGCGGCCCTCGCCGGCGGCGGTCGTGACGAGCCCCTCCTCTTCGAGGGCCTGCAGCGACGCGCGGATCAGCTTGCGGGAGCCGGCGGAGTGGCGGCCCGGTCGAACGATGTACCGGTTCGAACCGCGTTTCTTCGAGCCGTACTCGGTGGCGAGCCGCTCGATGCCGATCGGCTCGTTCTGGGCGACCTTCCGGAGGAGGCTCGCGGAGCGCACGTACCAGAAGTCCTCCTGCTCCGGCGGGAGCTCCTTGCCCGAACCGCTCTTGGCGAACTCGACCCACTCGGGCTCGTCGATCCGGTCCTCGAGTCGCGCGGCGACCTCCTCGATGAGGGCGTCGGCCGGCACGTCGTAGATGGTTACCATTGAGTACCGATTCACCCTAGCGTCGTTTAAAACCATCGTATCGGGAGAGTCCCGTGGTAGCCGTTTTCACGGGGTTGCGGCCCTCTACCGGGTCCTCGGCCGACGGGACCGAAGGCGGGCCGCGGCCGGGACGCGCTACTCGACGTACTCGTACTTGCGCTCGTTCATCCGACCCCAACCGGTGAAGACGAACTCCCCGTCCGGCTGGGTGAACTCCTCGATCTCGCGTTCCACGTCCATGTCGTACTCGTGGACGTCGTGGACGTCCTCGTACTCGTCCCACGTGAGGTCGTAGCGGGCCGCGAGCTGAACGTCGATGTCGAGGCCCTCGATCTCCGCGCGCCACCCCTCTCGGACCGTCTCCGCGTGGATCTCCGCCTGCGCGCCGGAGCCGTATGAGGCGACGAGCAGCGTCTCGTCCACGAACGAGCGGTCGAGCGCCAGGGCGTCGCGCAGCGCGCTGACGCGGGCGATGTGGACCGAGCTCGTGTACCAGTTCCCGACCTCCCGAGAGAGGCCCAGCGTGGGCTCCACGACGGTGTCGTACCACGTCTGGTACTGCTCCGTCGTCTTCAGGTCGTCCATGTAGTCCCTGATGGCCCCCTCGTACGCCTCGCGGTCCGCGAAGTCGTCCTCGCGGGGTTGGCGGCCGATCTCCGCGGCGAGCTCGTCCTCGTACTCGGTGTCGCGGATGACGTGCCGGTACGCGAGCAGGGCCGCCTTCCGGACCATGCCCGGGAACGGCGTGTGGAACGGGGCGTACGCGAAGTCGTCGAGCTCGATGTCGTCGGTGACGGACTCGTAGTCTTCGAGCGCCTCCCGCATCCGGGCGAGATACACCTGCACGGAGCGTTTCCCGTCGACGCTGGGGAACTGCTGGTTCGGCTTCAGGAAGTCCGTCTCGTCTTTCGAGCCGTACCCCTGGTCGGTCGAGAGCGCGACGATCGAGGGGTCCTCGTCGATCAGCATCGCGACGGCGCCGGCCCCCTGCGTCGCCTCGCCGGGGTCGCCCCGGGCGTACAGCGCGGTGTCCGTCGTGATGACGAGCGCGGGCCGATTGCGGTTCCGCCCGGCGCGGATCCAGTTGTACGCGTCGTCTATCGCCTGCGTCCCCGCCAGACAGGCGAACTTGCGCTCGCCCTTATTGGCGTGGGTGAAGTCGCCGTCGTACACCTGCTCCAGACAGCCCGCGATGTACGTCGACACCGGCTTCGAGTGGTCGAACGCCGACTCCGTGGCGACGTCGATCCGGCCGACGTCTTCGGGCTCTAGCCCCTTGCGGTCCATCAGCCCCTTCGCGGCGTTCGCGCCCATCGTGACGATGTCCTCGTAGACGTCCGGGAACGAGGAGTTGTTGAGCCCGAGCCCCTTCGTGTACTTCTCCGGGTCGTCGCCCTTCTGCGGCGCGAACGTGCCGGGCAAGTCGAGCTTGAGCTTTCCGGTCCAGATCTCGACGGCGTCGATGCCGACTTCGGTCATACACGGTCGTTCATTGGGCCGGCATTTGGGTTTGTCGATGGGTGTTTACGTCGATTGTGGAACCCACTCCGATTTTACCGGTGTTGTACTGAGATTTTTATTTGTATCTGACGATTCTTCTGTTGTGTAATATAATAAACAATCAGCTGTTAGGTTATTTCACTAATTCTTGTACGCGAGGCGGGCCTAGCCACCGCCACCGCCACTATCGGAGAACGTGTCAGTGGCACTCCCCCCGTCGCTTCGGCTGAACGTAACACTATATTCACCTTTGTCGCCATTAGAGTAGGCTACGCTGGTAACTTCCAATTGAATTTGCTCACCTGGAGAAATGTCTTGATTAGCAGTGTATCTGACCACTGCAGCGTTAGTATTCTTTGTCGTAAATTGAACACTTCCTTTATTTTCTGATCCTCCAACCAAGTTGACACTAGAGGAACCGTAATTAAAGTCGCCTTGTTGTGCAGCACTCAGATCGATAGTAACGGATTCACCACTTGAGAGAGTACTGTTTACTGTGAATGTCAGATTTTGATCACCCGACCCGTTGTTTTTCGGCAGATCAAAGGCTTCTACAGCCGTAAAGCCTTGAGGTTGAGCAGATCCACCACCGTCGCCACCGTCAGCTCCACCATTGCCTCCCCCGGCATCGTCGGAATTCTGAGTCGGTTCTTCCGGAGCTTCCCCCACACCAACCGTATCCACGGTCAGGTTCTCGGCGGTCGTATTGAGCGTCAGATTGTAAACGTCGTCCTCATTCGCGTCGTCAGTAATCCCGCCATAGACCTCGCTATCGGTCGGGAGATCGGTCTTGGTCTCCCAGTCGTTCTCACTCAACCGCGTCGGAAGAGTCACCGTGAGGTTACCGTCGGGAAGCGTCTCGGTAACGTTCTCTGCCGGGCGAAATTCGAGCGTCACCCGACCGGTCCCGCTCCGGCGGAACTCGTTCTGGAGGGCCACGACCTGTACCCCTCCTTCGGAATCGACGAGTTCCTGATCTTCGATCACCGCGATTCCGCCTCCCTCGTCGCGGGCGTCGACGTAGAGCACGGAAGCGTCGTACCACGTCGGCGACTGGTCGATCTCGTTGTAGCCCGGCCGGTACTGGAGGAACCTCGTCGGGACGGTCTCGATCACCGTACCGTTGGACTCGTACGCGATTGTAATCGGATACGACTGGGTCGTCCGTATCGACCCGGCCGGTGATGGTGGATTGATCGCGAATATGCGGGTGGGATAGGTCGTACCCAGCCGAACCGTCTGATACTGCGGCCGATCGGTACTCCCTGCCTGCAGAATCCCCGCCCTCAGCTCGACGAGGTCGTTCCGAACCTCCTCGAAGTGCTGGAACTCGACCTGTCCGTTCTGCTGCGGGACCACCTGCACCTGATACAGCGAGAGCGCTAAGATCAGGAACCCGAACAGGATCACGGTCCCGATCACGACCGACTGGCCCCGACGGTCGCGACTGAAGCGCATTACGAGATATCGAATCCGGACGCGTATAAAAGCCTCCGCCCGGCGTCTCAGTTGCGATAACCGCCGCCGCGACGTGGGTGACTCAGTCCTCGCCTGCCCCGCGCCGCTCGGTGAACCACGCCGAGGCGGCGGCCACGACGCTCGCGAAGCCGCCGACCAGCACGGCCTGCGTCCAGTTGGCCCCGAGGAGGAACCCCGTGACCAGCGTGACGAGCGCGAAGGCGATCACGACGGCGACGATCGTCGAACCGGTGGCGTCGGTGGCCGAATCGGTCATACCCGGATCTGCCGCGGCCGAGCGATAAACCGGCCGATCGCCCGAGCGTGGCGGGTCGGTCGAGACGCGTAGAACGAGGGCTCCGGGTGCGTGATAAATATCATGTCGCGATATCAAATCGGCTTCGCGGCGCGAACCCCGCCGCCCGACCGGTCCGTTTTTGCGCGCGGCGCGTGGACCCGCTCGCATGGCGAAACAGCCGCACCTGCTGGTCGAGGAGGGCGACGTCCACGAGATCGCGATCATCCCGGGCGACCCGGGCCGCGTCGACCGGATCGCCGACCGGTGCGACGACAGCGAGCTCGTCGCGCAGAACCGCGAGTACAAGATCGTCAACGCGAGCTACGAGGGGACCGACCTCACGATCTGCTCGACCGGGATCGGCTGCCCGTCGGCCGCGATCGCCGTCGAGGAGCTCTCGCGCGTCGGCGTCGAGACGTTCCTCCGCTGTGGCACCTGCGGCGCCCTGCAGGCCGACATGGAGGTCGGCGACATGGTGGTCGCGACCGGAGCGGCCAAAGAGGAGGGGACGAGCAAGCGCTACGAGTCGGCGAACTACCCCGCCGTCCCGGACTACGACGCGCTGCGCGAGCTCGTCGACGCCGCCGAAGACAACGGCGAGGACGTCCACGTCGGCCCGATCGTCTCCGACGACGCCTTCTACAACGAGAGCGACGAGTACGTCGACGACTGGAACGACGCGAACCTGCTCGCGATCGAGATGGAGGCCGCGACCGTCTTCTCGCTGGCGCGCCGCAAGGGGCTGCGGGCCGGCGCGATCTGCACCGTCGACGGCAACCTCGTCGCCGGCAGCCAGAAGGGCGCGGACTCGGACGACGAGCTCCCGGAGAAGGCCAAGGACAACGTCGAGCGCGCGATCCTGATCACCCTGAACGCGGTCACCGCGCTGTAAGAGGGCCGCGCATCTGGGGCCGCGGACGCCGCGATTACTCGTCTTCCGCCCGGAACTCCACCAGCGTCAGGTCCCGGTCGAGCGCGCAGGTGTCGTGCGGCGGCTCGCCGAGCACCTGATCGATCACGCGCTCGTCGTCGAAGTCCGCGCCGTCGGGGACGCAGTACCCGTGGCTCGGGCACTCGGTGTGGGGGCACGGCCCGGCGAGCGAGACGCGACTGCCGGCGTACGCCTGTTTCGACGGGACGTTCGCGGGGACCGGGGCGGGCTCGACCTCGACCGCCCGGACGCCGGTGTCGTGGACGGCGCAGTCGAGCGTCTGCGCGTTCTCGCGGATCCCCGTCACGCGGTACCGGGTGCCCTCGGAGAGGTTGAGACACTGGCTCCGGTACGGGCAGCCCTCGCAGGCGGGCGACTCCCCCTCGTAGACGAACTCGCGTCCCGTGTCCGCGAGTCGCGTTCCGATGAGCGTGACCGTGGTCATGGTCGACACGAGGCCCCGCGACGCCGTAAGCCTCCCGCCTCGCCGGGGACGTCGGTGGTTCCGGGCCACCGCGTCCGGGCGGACCGGAGGGCAAGACACATCCCCGGCCCCCGGCAACGACGACCGAACGAATGATCGCGGGGCTCGCGCGGGACGCGAAACGGGAGGCCGAGGCGGCGAACGAGCGGCGGGTCCTCGCGCTCGCCGGCGACCGCGATCGCGGGATCGACGCGGCCTACACCGCGATCGAGGCGATCGGCGGCGAGCGCAACGGCGCGTCGACCGCCGTCGTCTCGACCCGCGAGGGGTTCCGGTTCGAGGAGCACCGCCCGCGGAACGCTGACGAACTGCTCGGAGGCACCCGCGAGGTCGTCGTCCTCGACTGCCACGAGCGGTTCGTCCCGAACGCGCTCGGCCGGTGCGTCGGCGCGGTCGACGGCGGCGGACTCCTGATCCTCCTGACGCCGACGCTCGACGACTGGCCCGGGATCCGCGACCGCTTCGACGAGTCGCTGGCGGTCCCGCCGTACGGCGTCGACGACGTGACGGGGCGGTTCCGCGAGCGGTTCGTCGGGACCTTGCGCGCGCATCCGGGGATCGCCGTCGTCTCGCTCGGCGCCGACGGGCCCGAGGGGGACGTCCTCGATCGCGACGGGCTGACTGGCGGGGCCGCGGTCGCGGAAGGAGCGAGGGCGGGATCCGAACCGGGCGCCGGACCGACCGTCCCGCCGAACGCGACGTTCCCCGCCGCGGCGTACGAGGCGTGTCTCACGGTCGATCAGGCTCGGGCGGTGAGGGCGTTCGAGTCGCTCGCGACTCCGGGCAACGCGGTCGTCGTCGAGGCCGACCGCGG
>NZ_NHPG01000075.1:0-9093 GCF_002252965.1 Halorubrum sp. Ea1 | reverse complement strand
GTAAATAGAAGGTTTTATCACTAAGCATAAACAAAAGTACCCTCGACAAACCTCTCGAGATTATTGTTGTTTGTTTAGGGTTGTTTGTAGCGGTGTTAACCCATCATTAAACGGGCTTCGCCCGGATATTCGATCTCCCACCGACCCCCCACCCACACCGAGCCCCGTCTCCAGTCGAAACGAAGGGGTGGGGGAGGAACCGGGAAATGGTACGGGTCGGCGGCCGGCTCCGTGTCAGTCGTGCCCGGCTCTCCGCTACCGCCGTTCAGTAACGGGACTGCTGCCGCTCAGTCACGGCGATCCTGCCGCTCAGTCACGGCGCTCCTGCCGTTAGGACGCCGTTGCCGCCGTTCAGTCGCGGCGCTGCCGCCGCTCGATCTCCTTCGACCCCGTTTCGGCCGCGGCGATCTCGTTTCGGATATTCGAAACGAACACCGATATCGAGCGGCTCGAATCCGCACGCGTTCAAAATCGGACGATCGGAACGTCTGACGCAGTTCTTAAGTGAGAGGGGCGTGGATTCTACCTTAATTCCCCGAACGAACCCCGGGTGCGGCCGGATCGAGGCGGTGACGCGGGACACGGCTCGTTCGGGAGAAACCAGGATTGGAGGTCAGGATGGGACTGCTCACGAATCTTAAAGACAGCATATCACGGGTCACTGACGGGCTGTTCGCGGCCGACGAACCCAAGCGTATCGGGATCTACGGGCCGCCGAACGCCGGAAAGACGACCCTCGCAAACCGGATCGCACGCGACTGGACGGGTGACGCCGTCGGGCCCGAGAGCCACATCCCGCACGAGACCCGACGGGCTCGACGAAAGGAGAACGTCGAAATCGAGCGGAACGGTCGGAAGGTAACGATCGACATCGTCGACACGCCGGGCGTGACGACGAAGGTGGATTACAAGGAGTTCCTCGATCACGACATGGAGAAGGACGACGCGGTGCGTCGCTCCCGCGAGGCGACGGAGGGGGTCGCGGAGGCGATGCACTGGCTCCGCGAGGACGTCGACGGAGTCATCTACGTCCTCGACTCTTCCACGGACCCGTTCACGCAGGTGAACACGATGCTCATCGGCATCATCGAGTCGCAGGACCTCCCGGCGCTGATCCTCGCTAACAAGACGGACCTTCCCGGAGCGAACGTCCAGCAGATCGCCAACGCCTTCCCGCAGCACGAGACGATTCCCCTCTCGGCGCTCGAAGGCGACAACATGGACGAAGTGTACACGAAGATCGCGGAGTACTTCGGCTGATGCCCGGACCGACCCCCAACGTCGACGGCGACGCGTCGCCCGACGACACGGACGACGGCGTCCGGATCGACATGATAAGCGGCGCCCGGATGGAGGGGCTCACCGGCATGGAGAAGATCCGCCTCATTCTCGACGGCGTCCGCGACGGCAACATCGTCATCCTCGAGGAGGGGCTCTCCCCCGACGAGGAGTCGAAACTGATCGAGGTGACGATGACCGAGATCAGCCCGGACGACTTCACCGGAATCGAGATCGAGACGTATCCGAAGGCGGAGACGACCGACCAGAGCTTCCTCGACAAGCTGATAGGTCGAAAGTCGGCACAGAAGCTCACCGTCATCGGTCCGGCCAACCGGATCGAGACGCTGCACAAAGATGAGAACCTCATCAGCACGCTCGTCTCCCGAAAATAGATGCCTCACCAGTGTACCACCTGCGGCCGGACGTTCCCCGACGGATCGAAGGAGATGCTCTCCGGGTGTCCGGACTGCGGTGGGAACAAGTTCCAGTTCAAGCCCGCGGGCGCGACGACTGACGAACCACCGACGACTGACGAACCCCCGACGACTGACGAACCCCCGACGACTGACGAACCCCCGGCGACTGACGAACGCGCGACGGGGGAAGACGCGGTGACGGCGGAGGACGCGACAACAACGGACGATCGATCTCCCCGGAGCGGCGACCTCGATTCGACTGATCCCGACGGCGTCGGCGACACCACCGGCTCGACCCCCGTAGACGCGTCTTCCGCTGCCGACACTGACCCCACGGCTCCCGACGCCGACCCGGCCGACCCGGCCGACCCAACCGACTCGACGACCGGGACCGAACACGTCCGCGAGCGCAGCGAAGAGGACGTTGCGCAGGCGAGCGCCCGCTCCGACGTTGTCTCGCCCGACGAACTCGACCGAGCGAGCCACCCAGTCGACTCGGAATCGGGCGCGGACACCAGAGACTCAACCGACTCCGACGGGCCTCGTCCCGACATCGGCGAGCTCCGGGACGAACTCAACGAGCAGTTCGAGAGCATTCGGATCGTGAGCCCCGGAAAGTACGAACTCAATCTGATGGAGCTGTACGACCGGCAGGAGTACATCATCTCGCTACAGGAGGACGGCAGATACGTCATCGAGATGCCCGACGCGTGGGGCATTCAGGACGAGTGACGCCGACGGAGTTCCGACGAGAGCGCTACTGACCGTACTCCACCGAAAGTCGTCGCTCCCGCGAACTGCACGTTCGGGCGACCATTGTCGAAGTGAACACAGTTATGCGGCTTCCTCCGCTACGGGCGCTCATGTCTACTGATCACGCTTTCACTTCGGGGTCTCGAGCCGTCTCTCGTCCGATCCGATGCGGCGGCACTGACTTGCGTTCTCGTTCGATCCGACGCGACGACACCGCTCGGAGTTCTCCCGACGGGGTGTGCGTATGCGCGTAGTTGCTAAGTTCGGCGGTACGAGCCTCGGTAGCGGGGACCGCATCGATCGGGCGGCCGACTCCGTCGCGAACGCGGTCGAGGCCGGTCACGAGATCGCCGTCGTCGCGAGCGCGATGGGATCGACCACCGACGACCTCCTCGAAGACATCACGTTCGAGACGGACGATGCCGACCGCGCCGAGATCGTCTCGATGGGCGAGCGAACCAGCGTCAGGATGCTCAAGGCGGCGCTGTCGGTCCGCGACATCGACGCCGTCTTCCTCGAGCCGGGCCACCCCGACTGGCCGGTGATCACGAACGAGCTCGGTGAGGTCGACATCGAGGAGACCAAGAAGCGCGCGCACGCCATCGCGGAGCGGCTCGACGGCGTCGTCCCGATCATCACCGGCTTCCTGGCGGAGGACCACGACGGCAACGTCACGACGCTCGGTCGAGGCGGGTCCGACACGACCGCGGTGATGCTCGGCAACTACATGGACGCCGACGAGGTCGTGATCGTCACCGACGTCGAGGGGGTCATGACCGGCGACCCACGGGTCGTCGAGGGCGCCCGGAACGTAGGTCGAATCACGGTCGACGAGCTGCGGAACCTCTCGTTCCGCGGCGCGGAGGTCGTCGCGCCGTCGGCGCTCTCGTACAAGGACGAGGACCTGTCGGTCCGCGTCGTCCACTACCAGCACGGCGACCTCCTCAGGGGCGGCACTCGGATCGAGGGGCAGTTCGAGAGCCTGATCGACATGCGCGAGGAGCCGCTCGCGTGTCTCACCATCGCCGGGCGCGCGATCCGCAACCGGTCCGGCATCCTCTCGCAGCTCGCGAACTCCCTCCGCAAGGAGGAGATCAACATCGACGCGGTCGCCTCCGGCATGGACTCGGTCACGTTCTACGTCGACGTCGACATCGCGGAGACTGCCGAGGCCCTCCTCCACGAGGCCGTCGTCGACGACGAGGCGCTCTCGTCGGTGACCGTCGCCGACCCCATCGCCGTCATCCGCGTGACCGGCGGCGAGCTCCCGAACCAGCCCGGCGTCATCCAAGAGATCATCGCCCCGCTGGCCAAAGACGGGATCAACATCATCGACTTGATCACGAGCGCGACGTCGGTCGCGGTGTTCGTCGACTGGGCCGACAGGGAGGAGGCGCTCGAGATCGTTCAACAGCGGTTCGACTGATCGCCAGTCCGTCCGTCACCAGTCCGTTGTCAGTCCGGTTCGACGACACACCCGTCGGTACCGGAGCAGGACCCCTTTTCGATTCAGTCGTCGTTCCGACCGTTCAACTCCTCGAACTCGATCCGGTATCGGGTGGTCCGTCGCCCCTCGAACCGCGGGCCTCTCCCCGCGGCCGCGAACCCCGAGGCCTCGATGACCTCGCTCGTCGCCTCGTCGTTCGGGACGACGACTTCGACGCCCATCTCCTCTCGTCGCGCGAACCGCCGCGGCTCCTCGAACAGCCGTTCGACCGTCGACCCGTTCCCGTCGAAGTCGGTCACGTGGACGGTGTCGCCGCGAACGTCGAACGCGACGAAGCCGAGCACCGACTCCCCGTCGTCGCCGTCGTCGCTCTCGTCGTCATCGCCGGCGCCGTTCTCGTCGCTATCGGCGGTGCCGCTCTCATCTCTATTGCTGTCGCTACTCTGATCGCCGCCCTCAACCGCGACCCGAACCGACCGGTCGTGGATCATATTTCTCGCGACTTCCCGCGGCCGACCGGTGACCGATGCCAGCGCCTCGGCGTCTGATTCGAGTGCGTCACGAATCCGCATACCACGGCTATCGGACGGATCCGTATAAACCCGCTGTCGAACGGTCGCCGGAATCCGTCGAAAACACGTCGGTTCCACCCGAAACGTCCCCGTCTGCACGAACCGTTTCCCATCTGGACGAACCGCCTCCAATCTGCACGAACCGTTTCCCATCTGGACGAACCGCCTCGTGTCTACGCGGACCGCCTCGCGCCTACACGGGCCGCCTCGCACCCGAACGACCACCTCGCGACTGTCCGAAGTAATATAGATTTAAACGACCGGCGACCCCAACATCCGACATGAGCAAATCCACTACGATCGTGGTCGGTACGATCGGTGTCTCGGCGGCCCTGTCCGTACTCATCATCCTCTCGTACGTGCTCGGCTGATGTTCTCGTCTCGGTCGCTCGACGATGACCTCGACGCAGTCCGTGAGGAACACGCTTCCGGCTCTCCGGTCCTCGACGTCGACGCCGACTTCGAGACGCTCCCGCCGGCGGCGGCCGAGGACCTCGGACTGTTCGTCGACGGGCTCTCGCCCGCCTCCTTCCCGGCGGCGTGGCTCCCGGACGAGGCGCCGGAACTCCTCCGGCGGTACGCCGGTTCCGCGTTCACCGTCGGACTGCCCGGCGACGGCACCGTCGTCCGGACGACCCAGACCGACCCGCAGACGGTGCTCGTCAAGAAGCGGGCGGAGGGAACTCCGGACGACTTCCTCGCGTTCCTGATCGCCGACCGGCTGGTCCAGGTCGGCGTCTCGCCCTCTCCGGGGTCGCTCCCGGACGACGCCTTTCCCGACCGGCTTCCCGAGAGCTTCCTCCCGTTCTTCGGCGAGCGCTACCGCGACCTCGACGCCGCGATCCGCCGACCGGATCCCGACACCGGCGCCTCGACCACGAGCCACGGGCCGAGCGACGTCTTCCAGGTCGCGGCCGCGCTGTTCGACGCGTGGATCGGGCTGTACACCCGCGACGTCTTCGCGTCGTGGCAGGGGACCCGCCCACGGCTGTTCGACGCCTGGGTCGACGCCGGCGATCGCCTAGAGGGTCGGCTCGGGGACCTCTCGGGCGAGGTCGCCCGCGGGGAGACCGACTTCGCGAGCGCGACGGAGTACGCCTGCTCCGCCTTCCGTCACGGCCTCGACCTCCCCGCGCCGTTCGCCGCGCTCGACACCGCCGCCTACCGCGACCGCGGCGCTCCCTACGCGGTGAAGTGGGCGGAGAAGACGTTCGAATCGATGGTCGACGACGGCGCCTGACAGGATACGATCCTAGATGTCGAAGGTGACGTTGCCCTCGCCGTCGAGCTCGATGACGCCCTCGAACAGCTCCCGGAACCGATCGAGCGTCGCGACTTCGTGGACCTCCTCGGAGAGGTGGAAGATCCCGACGGCGTCGTGCTCGTCGAGGAGCGCGAGGATGTCTGCGGCCGCCTCGAACACCGCGTCGTCGTCTGCGTAGTACGCCATCTCGGTGAGCGAGTCGACCGACACCCGTCGCTTCCCCTCGTTCTCCGTGAGGAACCGCTCGACGCGGTCAACCACGCCGTCGAGGTCGTCGGGGGCGGAGACGTAGAAGACGTCGTCGCTGGAGCGCCGCGAGTAGCCCCGCTCGACGGAGAGCGTGTCGAGGATCGTCGCCTTCGTCTCGTCGACGTCGTAGTACTCCAGCTTCTGTTCGACCTCCCGCGCGGTGGTCCGCGTGGAGACGACGAGGAACGCGTCGGTGTCGGTCTTCAGGAAGTCCGTGTCGATCCGGTCCGTCTCGCCGATGCTCGGGTGGACGAGCAGCAGCCCCGTGCCGCCCGGAATTGTTTCCGGCCCGTTCTCGATGGCGAGCGAGTAGTCCATGCGATCGGAAACCGCCCGACCGACTTAACGATGCGGGCCACGTCGTCCGACCGGTTTTTGAGCCTCCCTCGCGTCGGGATGCACGATGGCCGGCCACGACACCGCACGCGACGTCTACCGACAGGCGCTGCCGGTGATCCTCGTCAGCCTCGTCGCCGGGCTGTTCGCCGGCACCATCCTCGGCTCCGAGACGATGCGCGCAGGCATCTCGGAGGTCCCCGGCCTCCTCCTCCTGCTCCCGGCGTTCCTCGCGACCCGCGGCGGCGTGTACGGCTCCCTCGGGGCCCGACTCTCGACCGGGCTCCACCAGGGACTCATCGAGCCCCAATTCCGGCTCGACCGGCGGCTCAGGAACGCGATCCTCGCTTCCTTCATCAACGGGATGAGCGTCTCCGTCTTCATCGCCGTGGTCACCTACCTCTGGCTGACGCTCCTCGGGACGGAGGGGAACCTCCTCCAGCTGGTCGGGATCATGGTCGTGGCGGGGTTCCTCTCGGCGACCCTCATGATCTCAGTGCTGATCGCCGTCATCTTCGTCGGCTACCGCCGGGGGCTCGACCCGGACAACGTGATCGGCCCCGTCGTGACGACGCTCGGCGACGTGTTCGGCGTCCTCTTCCTCCTCGTCGGGATCTACGTCGTGGGGGCCGTGCTGTGACGGACGCAGACGCGGGAGGCGGCTCGGCGTCCGATTCGGGTGGCGGCTCGACGTCCGGTACGGGTGGCGGCTCGACGTCCGGTACGGGTGGCGGCTCGACGTCCGGTACGGGCGGCGGCTCGGCGCCCGGCGCGGAGACCACGATGACCGACGAGTGGTCGATCGGTCGGATCGTTCGGACGATGATCCCGCTCCTCGCCGCGCTGTCGGTGCTCCAGCTCGTCTCGGGCACCGTCCTCGAGACGTACGAGGCGGTGCTCGTCCGCAACCCGGCGCTCCTCGTGTTGGTGCCGGTCCAGATCGGGACGGCCGGGAACCTCGCGTCGATCACCTGTTCGCGGCTCACCACGCAGCTCTACCTCGGGACGTACGAGCTGGACCCGTCGAACCCCGACCTCAGGGCGAACGCCGGCGCCGTGTTCGCCTTGGCGGGGACCGTCTTCGGCGTCGTCGGCGTCGCCGCGTGGGCGATCGGCGTCGCGCTCGGCGGCACGCTCGGGCTCGGACAGGTGCTCCTCGTCTCGCTGGTCTCGGGGATGCTCCTCGCCGTCCTCGTCGTCGTCGCCAGCGTCGCCGCCGTAGAGGCCTCGTACCGGATCGGGCTCAACCCCGACGACACGACCATCCCGGTCGTCACCAACGTCTGCGACATCGCCGGTGTGCTGATCCTCTTCGCCGTCGTCTCGGTCGTCGTGTGAGTTCGGACGCCGGTGAGAGCGGACGGCGCTGTCGCCGTCCGAGCTCAGAACACGCTGTCGGCGGTCGCGGCGCCGACGACGCTGAACACGGCGCTGACGGAGACGGCCTTGGCCGTCGTCGCCCACAGCTCGGTCCCCGTCACGCCCTGCTGGATGAGGAAGGTGTCCGGCGCGTCGAACAGCACCGCGAGGACGGTCACGGACCCGAACGCGACGATCATCAGCGACACGAACCGAGCGGGGATCCCCGCGATCTCCTTTTCCACCTCGGGGTCGCGGTCGGTGTCCGCCCGGTAGAGCGCGGCGTAGCCGATCAACGCGACGAGCCCGGCGGTCAGTGCCCCTTGGACCGCGTTCATGCCCGCGGCCAAGTCCCACACCTCTCCGGTGACGACGAACGGGCCCGCGAGGAGGAAGCCGCCGACCGCCTGCTGTGCGGAGTCCGCGATCCGGAACTTCGGCCGACGGAGGCTCCGCGGGCGCTTCATACTCCCCGAAGGGACGGCAGTCGATAAAACACCGACGCTTCTTCGGACGCGTCTCGCGCGCCGCCCTCGAACGCGACGAGTCCCGCGGCCCCTCCGAACCGGTTTTCACCCGCCCGCCCGTCGCCCCGGTATGAGCGTTCGCGAGGAGTTCGATCAGTGGGCGACGTCGGGGAAGGACCGCGGGATGGAGGACAGACACTGGCACACCGCCAAGCACCTGCTCGCGCGGATGCCGGTCGAGGCGGGCGACGCCGTCCTCGATCTGGGCACCGGCTCCGGCTACGCGCTCCGCGCGCTCCGCGAGCGCGGCATCGGCCGCGGCTTCGGGCTCGACGGCGCACCGGAAATGGTCCGCAACGCCCGGAGCTACACCGACGACGACGCCGTGGGCTTCCTCGTCGGCGACTTCGACGCGCTGCCGTTCGCCGACGACTCGCTCGATCACGTCTTCTCGATGGAGGCGTTCTACTACGCGGCCGACCCGCGCAACACGCTCCGGGAGATCCGACGCGTGCTGAAGCCCGGGGGCACCTTCTACTGCGCCGTCAACTACTTCGCGGAGAGCGAATCGACCCACGCGTGGCAGGACAACATCGCGGTGGAGATGACCCTGTGGAGCCGCGAGGAGTACCGCGAGGCGTTCCGCGACGTCGGGCTGTACGTCGCCGAACAGGACAACGTCCCCGACCGAGAGATCGAGATCCCGGACGCGACCGAGTTCCCCACCGACGACTGGGACTCCCGCGAGGCGATGGTCGACCGCTACCGGACGTGGGGGACGCTGTTGACGGTCGGCGTCGCGCCCTGAATCGGTCGTCTTTTTATAAATGGTCGATCGCGGATCGGAGGCGAACAGCTTCAAAGCCCCAGCCGCTCGGTTATACGCAGTTGCTGACGGATCGGAGGTGAACACCTTCAAAGCCCCAGCCGCGAGGCGGGCGCACGCTCG
>NZ_NHPG01000018.1:0-9894 GCF_002252965.1 Halorubrum sp. Ea1 | reverse complement strand
CGGCGTGCTCGCCGAGGGGCTCGCGGACGCGTCGGGCGTCTCGGCGGTCGTCGTCGACCCGATGGGCGTCTTCGGTGGCCTCAGGAACGCGGGGGGTCGCGTGGTCGACCCCGCCGTTCGTCCGACCGCGATCCCGGCGGCCGCGTGGCCGGACCTCCTCGGTCTCGATCCGACGAGCGGTCCGGGCGGAGTGGTGTGGCGGGCCGTCGCCGAGGCGACGCGGGACGCGGGCGTCGCGGGAGACGCAGGCGCGGACGCGGTCTCGGTCGCCGACCTGCGCGGCCGCGTCGCCGAGGCCGACGCGCCGGCGGACGCCCGCCGCGCCGCCGCGAACCACCTCCGGCTCGCGGCGTCGTGGGGCGTGTTCGACGCCGACGCGCCGCCGATCGCCTCCCTCGCGACCGACGGCGCGCCGACGGTACTCGACCTCGCGGGGGTCCCCGAGGCCGCCGCGGCCGCCGTCGTCAGGGCGGTCGCACGCGGCCTGTACGACGCCCGGATCGACGGCGACTGCGACCGGCTCCCGTGGCTGCTCGTCGACGAGGCGCACGCCTTCTTCGGCGGCGTCGCCGATCCCGCGCTCAGGACGCTCCTGACACGCGGCCGCGCGCCGGGCGTCTCGCTCGTCTGCGCGACGCAGCGCCCGGGCGCCCTGCCGAGCGTGGCCGTCTCGCAGTCGGACCTGCTGGTCTGTCACCGACTCACCGCCGAACGCGACGTGGCTCGCCTCGCGGAGGCCGACGCGACGTACCTCGCGGGGGACCTCGCCTCGCGACTCCCGACCGGCACCGGCGAGGCGCTCGTCGTCGACGACGCGACCGAGACCGCCCACACCCTTCGAGTGCGCGAGCGACGGACGCCGCACGGCGGCGGGAGCCCCCGAGCGAGCGACGTGTGTACCGCCGACGCCGCCCGTGTCGACGAGCCGGCCGGCGACCTCGGCGCTTCTCGCCCGGACGCGGTCGAGTCCGAAGGCCCAAGATGACCCCCGGCGACGCGTTCGTATGGAACGGACGCCGTTCGGGTTTCTGCTCGTCGCCGCCGGCGGCTTCCTCGGCGCGGTCGCCAGACACGCCGTCGCCGTCGCGGTCGGAACTCCCACCGGCGCCGGCACGCTCGTCGTCAACGCCGTCGGATCGTTCGCGCTCGGCCTCTTGGTCTCTCGGGCGACGACGACCCGCGCGCAGTTGTTCGTCGGCACCGGCGCGCTCTCGTCGTTCACGACCTACAGCACGTTCGTCGGCGACGCCGTCGCGCTCGGGGCGCTCGCCGGGACCGGGTACGTCGCCGCGAGCTACGCGGTCGGGTTCGCGGCCGCGCTCGGCGGTCTCGCGGTCGGGGGGCGGTCGTGACGGGACCGATCCTCGCGGCCGCGCTCGTCGGCGTCGGTGGGTCGATCGGTGCGGTCGCCAGACACGCCGTCGGGCTCCGGATCGAAGGGCGCCGCTCCGTGGTGGCAGTCAACGCGCTCGGCAGCCTCGCGCTCGGCGCCGTCCTCGCCGCGCCGATCGGCTCGCCGGCGACCCTGCTCGTCGCGGTCGGCGCGTGCGGCGCGTTCACGACGTTCTCGTCGTTCGCCGTCGAGACGGTGTCGACCGCGAGCGGCGGTGACGCGGGCGTCGCGGTCGGGTTCGCCGCCGCGAACCTGGCGGCCGCGCTGACCGGCTTTCTCGCCGGGGCGGCGCTCGTCGGAGCGCTCGTGTGACCCGCGGATCTGCCGTTCCCCGGACGCGACGCCCGGGAGCGACAGGTAAAGGCCCCTCCGGGACGTACTGCCTTCCGTGACTGACGACGCCGAGAGCCGGTCGGACAAGAGGGCCGACACCGAGCGCGCGGCCGGCGGTCCGGACCCCGCCGACCCGGACCGGAGCGCCGCGACCGCGGAGGACGCGACCGGAGACTTCGGCGACGACGCACCGTCGTTCGGCGATCTCACGCTGCCGCAGCGCGTGTTCGTCGCCGCCGTGCAGAATCCCACCCGCGGCGTCGTTATCGCCGGGCTCCTCGCGTTCGGCTTCTCCTTCTACGTCGCCTTCTGGCTCGCCTTTCCGCGCGTCGCGGCGTTCATGTCCGCCGTCGGAGCGGTCCTCGTGGCGATCGTCGCCCTCGTCTATCTGATCTCTGACCGCGTCTCGGGGTGAGACCGCGGGACCGGCAGCGGCGAAGCGAGCCGATCACGGGTGCGGCTCGTAGAACTCGCGGAGCGTCGTCCCGAACGTCGGCGCCAGCGTCGCGACGGCGTCGCCGACCAGCACGTCGCGCTCGGCGAACGCCCGCGTCACCTGCGCCCCGAGCGCGACGTCGCCCGCGGCGTCGCTCTCGAGGTACGCTCGCACCGTCGTGAACTCCCGCTCCCGCTCGACGACGTACCGATCGCCGTCGATGAACGGGCCGTACGTCTCCGGGTCGACGTCGTCGGCGTACGACTCGTAGAAGTTCGCAGCGTGTTTCCGCACCGCGACCGGCGGGCCCTCGTGGCGCTCGACTGCCGGCCGCTCGTCGACCTCTAGCTCGGCGTACAGCGCGGCGCGGACGGGACCGGTCGGGCCGCGTTCGGCCCGGTCGTCGTCGACCATCGCCTGTGCGCGCAGCACGTCGAATCCGTGCGCGTTCAGCCCGCGGACGACCCCGTCGAGGGAGCGCCGGAGCTGCGGCCACAGCTGGTCGTCGACCAGGTCGGGGGCGTCGAAGACGACGGCGATCGGCGTCGTCTCCCGCCGGTCGAGGTGGTCGCGGACGGCCGCGACGTCGAGCGGTTCGAGGTCCTGCGGCTCGAACAGCGACTCGCGCGGCGACGCGAGCAGCTCGCGGGCGTAGTGCTGGAACCGCGCCGCGTTCGCGGCCGAGAGGACCGCCGCGACGTTTCGGGTCGGGTCCGTGGGGTCGACGACGACGAGCGGGTCGTCGAACGTCGCCTCGGCGTGCCCCTCGGGGTCGAACTCCACCGGCGGGTGCCAGCTCCGGGCCGACTCGACGAGCGGGACGAACCCGCCGAGCTCCAACACGAGCAGCTCCGTCAGGTACCCGGAGAACCCCTCCGTGCGGAGGTCGCTCCCGTAGGCGCCGATCCCCTTCAGGAACGCCTTCGCGAGCACGACGTCGGCGGCGAGCTCGTCGCCGAGCCGCGCGGAGAGGTACGCGTCGTGGAACGGGGTCCGATCGACCGCGGAGACGAGCTCCGCGGCGGCCTCCACGTCGTGACACGGGACGAGGTCGACGTCGAACCCCTCGTAGGTCCCCTTCACGTACGGGTGTTCGGCGTACTCCTCGTGGCCGTCGGGGAGGACGGCGTGGCCGACCGCGAGCCCGTACTCCTCCAGCTCGGCGCGGTCGAGACCGGGTTCGAACCGGACGAACAGGTCGATGTCGCGGTCGCCGGAGACCCACGTCCCGCGGGCCGTCGACCCCACCTGCACCACGTCGGCCTCGACGGGGAGATCGGCGATCGCCCCGCGGGCGCGCTCGACGAGCTCTTCGGCGACGGCTCGCAGACGCTCGCGCTCCGCCGGCTCCGGGACCACCCGGTCGCGGACGCGCGACAGAACCGCCTCGAGGGCGTCGGACTCGGGATCGCCGGCCTCGGAATCGTCCATGTCCGGATCTCTCGCGGTCCGGCCGAAAACGTGTCGGTCGCGGGGGCGGCGAATCATTCGGAAAACCGGCCGCCGACGACTCGACGCGCCCGCGCGGTCCGTCGCAGCCGAGTCGGGCGGAAACGAAAGCCATATCAAAACAACGCGAGTACCGAAAGATGAGCCGAAGTAGCTCAGTTGGTAGAGCGCCTCGCTGTTACGACGCTCGGCGGACTTCCCCCGAACGTCACAGTCACGAGGCGGTCCCAGGTTCGAGTCCTGGCTTCGGCGTCTTCTTTCGCGAACTGGTCGCGTGGCGTGTGTTTGTCGGATTTGTTATCAATACATCTATACCAAAGCCGGTAAACGCGCAATCATGGATTGCGACCATTGTGGTTGCAACTTGGCTGGTCTTCCGTACACATGCAAGCGATGTGGTGAGGTGTTTTGCTCGGAGCACCGGCTACCCGAGTCGCACGATTGTCAACAGCTCAAGATTGAGAAAGCCGAGCGGGCTCTGAAACGAGAGGCCGGAAAGGATACCGGACCGTGGTTCAATCAAGAGTCAGAAAACCCGAACATCGACAAAAGCGCACATCCAGATGTTGTTAAAGTAGACAACACCGACGGTCGACTGACAAGGTCTCTATTACTATTATTGGCGTTAATTGTATTGGGTGGAATTGCCGTAGGGGTATTTAATCTGGTCTGAGAACTCCTGACGTATATTTCTCGTCTCTACCTAAGAGGCAGGGGAATCAACCACCACGTCCCGATTCGAATCTGCCGCGAACAACAACCAAATGGACGCTAACTGATACTTGGAAGATAGACCAGATTCGGCTCTCGGCGGGATCTGATTGGGCTAATGCGGTAACCTAAAGAATGAGTCTGTTATACTTCAGATTGGCACGGGCCTTTAGCTTAGTCTGGCTCAAAGCCCTCCGCTCATAACGGAGTGATCGCCGGTTCAAATCCGGCAAGGCCCATTTTCTCGCGGCAAGCGTCCCCGCGAGCGACGGGTATCGCTTCGCCTCGGCTACTCCAGCAGCTCGACCAGTTCGTTCACGTCCTCGACGACGGCGTCGGCCCCGTTCTCGGCGTACTTCCGTCGTCCCTCCTCGCCGGTCAGGCCGCCGGTGAGGACGCCGACTCCGTAGTAGACCCGGCTCGCGTCCTCGTCGTCGGCGTTGCGCGCGGTCCGCACGTCGTCGAGGGTGTCGCCGGCGAAGGCGACGCGCTCCGCGCCGAACCGCTCCGCGAGCGCGACGAGCGCGCGGGGGTGCGGCTTCCCCTCCTCCCAGTCGTCCATCGTGAACCGCCGGTCCTCGGGGACGTCGAGGCCGACGCGCTCCAGGGCGATCTCCGCCTCGGCCGCGGGTCGCCCCGTCAACACGCCGACGTCGAACCGCTCGGTGAGGTCGGCGATCGTCTCGGGGTCGACGAGCGTCGGCTCGTCGTGGATGTACCCCGGCGCCGACAGCGGCGGCTCCCCGCCCTCCAGCTCGCGGTACAACTCCTCGCCGAGGTACAGCGCTTGGAACGTCTCGCGGAGGCGTTCGGTGTCCCACTGGTCTCGCACCCGGGCCTGCGCGACTCGGGGGAGGTCGCCGACGACCGCTTTCGCCGCGGCGAGGCCGCCCCCGGCCTCGGCGACCCGGTCGGTGAACGCGTCGGGGTCCATCCCGAGGCCCTCGCGGCGGGCCAGCACGTACAGCGCGGCGGCGTCCGTCAGCTCCCAGTCGTTGTTGAACCCGCCGGCGTCTTTGAACGCCTGGACCGTGTCGCGGTCGATCGTCTTGCCGCACACCCTGTCGACGGACTCGATTATCGCCCGTCGATACGAGTCGCCCACGTCGACGAGGACGCCGTCGATGTCGAGAACGACTGCGTCGACCTGCATACCCGTACGCCGGCAGGTGGGGGAAAGAACGTTCGGGTTCGCGGCCGATTCGGCCGGAACTCCGTCACCGTCCGCGATCGACGCCCGGGGATTCGGGCCCCGCCGAGCCGCCGCGAGCGACGTAGACGGTGGTTCCGGAGAGCGACCGGCGACCGACCGGCACCGTCGGCTCCTCGAAGCCGAGAGTCGTGAACAGGCACGCGGCGTCGAGGCGCTCGGCGAGCGCGACCGTCGGGCGCTGGAGCTCCGCCGGGAGGTTACACGCGTACACCGCGTCGAACTCGCCCTCGGTCGGATGGCCCTCGGTCGAGTCGGCCTCGGCTCCCGCTTCGGCGTCCGTCGCCGCCGCGAGAGCCAGCACGTCGGCCTCGACGGCGCGCAGCGATCCCGCGACCGTCGCCGCCTCGGTCTCCCGGGCGGTCGCCAGCGCGCGCTCGCCGACGGCGACGTCGATCGCGACGACGTCGCGGCCGCGCTCGGCGAGCGACCGCGCGATTCCGGGGCGGTCGCCGACGCCGACCTCTAGCAGCCGGTCGTGGCGGGCGAGCTCCTCGACGAGCGCGAGGCGGGGTGGCGAGACCACGGCGCGGGCTTTATGATTGGGGCGGTCATAAGCGGTTCCATGCTCGTGGACATCGTCCCCGTCGGGGAGGTCACCCCCCGCGTGAAACGGGAGGCCTCCGCCGCGCTCCGATCGGTGTACGACTGTGACGTCACGGTCCACGACGATCAGCCGATCCCCGAGACCGCCTACGACGAGGGTCGCGACCAGTACCGCGCCGAGGACCTGATCGAGACGGTCAGCCGGGTCGGCGGCGGCGAGAAGAACATCGGAATCACCCCGCAGGACCTCTACTACCGCCGCCGGAACTACGTGTTCGGACTGGCGTACCTCAACGGCAACGGCTCCGTGATCTCGACACACCGGCTCCGCACCTCCTCCGACGGGGGCGTGTCCACGAAGCCCGCGGTCGACGTGTTCTCCGACCGCGTCCGAAAGGAGGTCGTCCACGAGATCGGCCACACCCTCGGGCTGGAGCACTGCGACAACAGCAAGTGCGTCATGTCCTTCTCCCCGACCGTCCGCGAGGTCGACGTGAAAGAGGAGAACCTCTGCGGCTCCTGTTCGCGGCTGGTCCGGTAGCGCTCGCCGGTAGAGGTAAACCCCGTCCTGTTTAACTAACGCGCATGGCCGCAAAGCCGGAATACCGCGACCGGCCCGACGTCGAGGTCGCGCTGCTGGACGCGCTCGTCGACCGCGGCGACGAGGGGATGACGGTGCTGGAGCTGCGCGCGGCCGTCGACGCCGACATCGACGCCGTCGAGGAAGCGCTCTCAGCCCTGAAAGAGGACTCGCTCATCACCGTCGAGAGCGAGGAGCGGGTCCGCGTCTACGCGCACGATCGCGTGATCCCCGATCCCGAGGCGCCGGCCGACGACCCGCCGGGAGGGATCGTCGACACGATCCGGGACCGGCTCGGGCTGTAAGTCCGTCCGCCCTCGCGCCGCCGCGGTCGCGTCGCGACCGAACGCCCTCGCGACCCGACGACGAGCCAGCGACCTTTTGCCGCTCCCCGGCGTCGATCGGGGTATGACTCTCGTCTCCGGCACCCACGGCGCCCACGGCGCGACGTACCGCGACCGCGGCGGCCGTCGGGTGGTCGACCACTACGGGAAGCCAGAGCGGGTCGGGAAGGCGGTCCGCAACGTCGTCGGCGCGATCGAGATGGGGTACGGGGTGCTCGCGATCACCGGCGACGACCGCGTCGAATTCGTCGACAACGCCGTCTCTAACCGCGTCCCGGCCGAGGACGGGCAGGGGGTGTACGCGCTCCTGCTCGACCCGCAGGGGGGCATCGAGACGGACATGTACGTGTACAACGCCGACGAGCGACTGCTCGTGTTCCTCCCGCCCGAGCGCACCGAAGACGTCGCCGAGGACTGGTCGGACAAGGTGTTCATCCAGGACGTGACGGTCGAGGACGCCTCCGACGAGTTCGGCGTGTTCGGCGTCCACGGGCCCAAGTCCACCGAGAAGGTCGCCTCGGTGCTCGGCGGGCCGGGCGCCCCCGAGAAGCCGCTCTCCTTCGTTCGCGGCTCGATGGTCGACGCGGGCGTCACCGTCATCTCGAGCGACGCCCCGCTCGGCGAGGAGGGCTACGAGGTCGTCTGCGCGGCCGACGACGCCGAGGAGGTGTTCGACACGCTGATCAACCGCGGGCTCAACGCGGCCCCGTTCGGCTACCGGACGTGGGACGCGCTCTCCGCCGAGGCGGGCACGCCGCTCTTCGAGTACGAGCTGGAGGGAACGGTGCCGAACGTCCTCGGCCTCCGCAACGCCCTGGACTTCGAGAAGGGTTGTTACGTCGGACAGGAGGTCGTCTCTCGCGTCGAGAACCAGGGGCGGCCAAGCCGCCGGCTCGTCGGGCTACGGCTCGACGGACTCGCCGACGCGACCGGCGCGATCGACGGCGACGCCGACCCGGAGGGCTACGACGAGGTCCTCCCGACGTCCGGCGCGGCCGTCTTCGCCGGCGACGAGGCGGTCGGCGAGGTGACCCGCGCGGCGGTCGGTCCCGCCTCGGGCGGTCCGATCGCGCTGGCGCTGGTCCGGTTCGACGCCGACCTCGATCCGGTCACCGTGCGCGTCGACGGCGAGGAGGTCGCGGCGACGCGCGCCGCCCTGCCGTTCGTCGACGGGAGCGCACGGTCCGGGCGGATTCCGACGTACCCGGGCGACGAGTAGCCGATATCGATGCTAATACACTCACGCTCGCGGTCGGCGCGTGCCGCCGAGCGCCCGTAGGGCGCGAGGTGCACGCGCGAGGGAGCCGGTGAGCGCTCGCAGAGCGCGAACCGCGAGGCTGGGGAGGCGTGAGGCTGCGGCTGCGGTTGCGGTGCGGGGTGGACTCAAAGGGGCAGCCGCGAGGACGGCGCAGGCGTTCACGAGAGCTCCGCTCTCGTGAGCCAATCAGAACGTTACGCGTTCTGATGACGACGCAAGCACCGTAATGAGGGAGCGATAGCGACCGAGTGAGGCGCGAAGCGAGCGTGCGCCGTCCTCGCGGCCGGGGCTTTGGCGGTGTTCACCATCGATCGGCAGTCACCGGGTATAAACGAGCGGCTGAGGCTTTGGACACCTTCCGTCGATCCACCAACAGGCATGTATAAACGAGCGGTTGTGGCTTCGCGGGCATTCACCGACGCCTCGCGGACAATCCCGTTCATATACAACTACCCGAATTCCGACGGCTTCGACGCTCGTCACCTCGCTCAGAGCACGAACTGCACGGC
The DNA here is from genome assembly GCF_002252965.1 of Halorubrum sp. Ea1. Taxonomy (NCBI): domain Archaea; kingdom Methanobacteriati; phylum Methanobacteriota; class Halobacteria; order Halobacteriales; family Haloferacaceae; genus Halorubrum; species Halorubrum sp. Ea1. The sequence continues at coordinate 1,125 of NZ_NHPG01000018.1, read as the reverse complement.
CGAGTAGATCCCGTAGCCGAGCGCGAGCGACCCCACGAGCGACCCGATCCACGCGAACACCGTGTATCCCATCTTCGCCCGGCTCACGCCCGCGTCGCCGGCGGCGTAGCCGGCGCCGACGATCGCGGAGACGATGATCTCGTTGAACGAGACGGGGATCCCGAACGCGACCGCGGTCTGCGCGATCGCGAACGAGGGGATGAGCGCCGAGATCGACCGCCGCGGTCCCATCGACGCGTAGTCCTGCGAGATCGCCTTGATCATCCGCGGCGCCCCGGTCCAGGAGCCGGCCAGCAGGCCGACGCCGCCGCCGACGAGCAGCGCCCACAGGGGAATCCCCGCGTCGCCGACGAACAGGGGAACGAGCGGCCCGATCGCGAGTCCCACCTGCGACCCGCCGGCGGAGAACGCGACGAGCCCGCCCATCGCGAGCAGGAACCGGCGCTGGGCCCCCTCGCGGTCGCGACCGAGGTCGAGATACACCGCGGCGGTGACGACCGCCGCCACCGCGACCGTGACGAGCGGGGTCCCGATCGCGCCGACGCCGAGCTCCGGACCGACCGTCTCGGAGAGCGACGCCTGTTCGCCCGGCGGGCCTAACAGCGCGAACCCGACGTTCGCGACGATCACGCCGACGAGCCCCGCGAGCGCCGCGGTGAGCGGTCGCTCCGGGAGGCGCTCGCCGATCAGCGACCGCGCCACGACGTAGGCGATGCCGCCGCCGACGAACGGCGTGAGCACCCACAGCGTGAGGATCTCGGAGTACTTCGGCCAGGCGGGATCGCCGCCCATCGCGAGGCCGACCCCGACTACCGCGCCGGTGACCGTGAACGCGGTCGCGATCGGGTACCCCGCGAACACGCCGATCGCGACGAGTCCCGCGGCGGTGACCAGCGCGACGATGGCCGCGCCGGCGGTGAGCGTGACGCCGCCGATCAGCTCGGTGCCGACCGCCTCAGTCACGTTTGCGCCCTGCAACACCGCGCCGAGCAGCCCCAACACCCCCACGATCAGGCCGGCGCGCATCACGGAGATCGCGTTCGCGCCGACCGCCGGGGCGAACGGGGTCGACCCCGACGAGCCGGCGCCGATAGACCACGCCATGAAGAGGCTCGCCGCGCCGGC